>JACRCJ010000174.1 GCA_016219075.1 Deltaproteobacteria bacterium
AAGGCGAGAAAGGCCGTGGGCTCTCCCGTCTCCCTGGCCTTGTTGTAGTATGTGACCGCGTCGTCTTTTTTGCCCTTTACCTCGTAGAGGGCGGCGGTGTTTATGAGTGCCCCGGCGTTCTTGGGGTCTCTTTTGAGGACCTCGGCGTACTCATTGATGGCCCTGTCATAATCGCTCTTGGCCGCATAGTAGTTTGCGATGTTGTAGTAGGGGGCGAAGTAGTCAGGGTTTGCCGCTTTCGCCTTGTTGAGGTACTCGAGGGCCTCTGCGGGCTTCTTCTCCGCGAAGAGTATGGCCGAGGCGCTGTTATAAAGAAGCGCGTCCTCCTTCTTTCCGGTGATGCCGTCCTTGAGGCTCTGGAGCGCCTTGGGGTAGTTTTTCTGTTTTATGTAATAGGCGGCCAGTATGTATCTTGTGTTAAGGAAATTGGGGGCCACATTTACGGCGGCCCTGAGCTCGATCTCGGCCTCCTTGGTCTTGCCCTTTGAAAGGTTTATAAGCCCCTTATTGAGGTGTGCGTCGATAAGCTTCGGGTCGAGTTCTATGGCCCGGGTGAGTTCCTTGAAGCCCTCGTCAGTCTTGCCCTGGATCATGTAAGCGTTGCCGAGGATGTTGTGCGCCAGGGCGTTTTCCTCGTCGACATCCAGCGCCTTCTTTATCTCGGTTATGGAGTCGTCGATCCTTTTCTGCTTCATGAATATCATGGACACGAGTATCCGCGCCTGCACGAGCGAAGGGTTCAGGTCAAGGGCCTTCTGAAACTGGCTGATGGCCAGCTCTGGCTCGTTCCTGTAAAAGTGCGCGAGACCCAGGATGTAGTAGGCCCCGACATTGGGCTGAATGGCAAGGGACTTCTGGAGCTGGGTTACGGTGTTGTCGTAGTCCTTTTTATGGAAGAGTACGACGCCCCTGAGCCTGTAGCCCTCGGGTCTCTTGGGATAGCTCTGCGAGAGCCTGTCTGCCATGGCGAGCGCCGGGTCGAGCTTCCCCATGTCCACCAGAAGCACCCCCTTTTTGAAGAGGGCCTCGCTGTCGGAGGGAGAGATCTTGAGTATCTTGTCATAAGTATCGAGGGCTTCATCCGGTTTGTTCTCGCTCATCTGTATCCAGGCGAGCATTTGAAGAGCCTTCGTATTGGAAGAGTCTTTTGATGTTACGTCAAGGAGGAGCGATTTCGCGTCATCATTCCTGTTCATCTGCATATACAGGCTTGCCAGCGAAACCCCGGCGGTGGACCCGGGCGTGTTGAGGGCTACGGCCTTTTTGAGAAGGTCTACTGCAAGGGTTTTCTCGCCCTTCTGTGCATGGGCCCAGCTGGAGACCTCGAGGGCCTCAGCGTCGCCTGAAATGTCTTTGCCGTATTCGGATATCTCCTTGAGGGCGTCATCGGGCCTGTTGTTCTGGACGTAGACCCTCGCAAGCTCCATATGGGCGTCCTTGAGGTTCGGGTTCTGCCTCAGGACCTTCTGGAGCTCCTTCTCGGCCGCCTCGAACTTGTCCGAGTTGTAATAGGCCTTCGCGAGCTGGAACCTTGCCTGATAGAAGTTCTCGTCCTTCTCAAGGGCGCTTTTGAGAAGGACTATGGCTCCCCTCGAGTTGTTCTCTGCGGTGAGTTTCGCTCCCTCTATTAAAAGCTCATCCTTCGACTTGTTCTTCTCGAACGAGCAACCCGTAAGTATGATGCCCGCGGCAAGAAACGTAGAGATCGTTTTGATGGCCTTCTTAGACAATGTTGAACCCTCCTTGAGCGCTAAGTTCACCGTTCATGACCTGCTTTACAAGCGCCGTGAACCTCTGATAATCGATGGGCTTTATCATGCAATAGGCCTTCTCAAACCCGTCGAGGATGCTTACCAGGTCTTCATTGACATGGTCCGACAGGACCATCGTCGGCAGCTTTCTTATCTTCAATTCCTTGAAGATCGATACGCCGTAAGGGTAGCTTGTGATGACGAGGCCGAACTCTCCCCTTTCGAAATCTTGAGCCTGTTTCTCCCTGTCAGCGGAAACCACCTCTGCGCTGTAGCCTTCTAACTCCAGGATCGCCGAGCAGACACGGGAGAACCCCGCTTCGTCTATGATCAGTATTCTTTTTTTCGACATGGTTTTTATATTTTGCAAATAGAGTGCCACGGGGGGCTCGCGGGGGAGTTGATCGGCTCGATAGTTTTTATCTCGCCGTTTAACAAGAGAATTTTCTTTGAATCGAGGTCTTTGAAGTTTTGAATGTTAAGGTAGGAATGCCACATACGTGGCCTGGTTGTATCCGCTGGAAACAGCTTTGGGATGTATTCGGGTTTTTGGAGAAAATGTGTATCCAAAAGAAACAGTCGACGGGCAGAAGCGTCCTTACTGAGTTTTTTTGTTTCCCATGGATACACTCAGGAAAAATTGAGTTCCTTGAGCCTCTTGTAGAACGCCTTTCTTGATATGCCGAGGAGCTTGGCGGCCTTTGACTTGTTTCCGCCGCAGTTCTCGAGGGTGTCCTTTATTACCTGCAGTTCCATCTGCCTTAAGGTCTTCTGGGACGCGTCTTGCTGTTTTTCCGCCGGCACCGCGGCGAGTTCCTCGGGGAGCTCTCCCGGTGTGACAGGGCTTTCCTTTGCAAGAACTACCGCCCTCTCTATTACGTTCTTTAGCTGCCTGATGTTGCCGGGCCAGAGATAATTCTCGAAGATGCTCATGACCTCGTCCGAGACCTTGAGGATCTTTTTCTCCCTCAGGCAGAACTCTTTTAAGAACTGCGAGACAAGTACCGGGAAATCGGCCTTCCTCTCCCTTAAGGGCGGCACGTTTATCTGCACCACGTTCAACCTGTAGAAGAGGTCTCTTCTGAAGGTGCCGGCCTCAACCGCCTTCTTAAGGTCGTGGTTCACCGAAGAGACCAGCCTGAAGTCCACCTTTATCTTCTTGTTGCTCCCGAGCCTCTCGAACTCACGCTCCTGAAGGACCCTCAAGAGCTTCGCCTGTAGCGACAGATCAAGCTCGCCTATCTCATCAAGGAACAGGGTGCCTCCTTCGGACTCCTCGACTTTACCTATCCTTCTTGCGACGGCCCCCGTAAACGCCCCTTTTTCACAGCCGAAAAGCTCGGACTCAAGGAGGTCTCTGGGAATGGCTGCGCAGTTGACGGCCACGAAGGGCTTGTTCTTCCTTATGCTCGAGAAATGCAGGGTCTTCGCGATAAGCTCCTTGCCGGTGCCCGTTTCGCCGCAGATAAGGACGCTGCTGGAAGAATCCTTGATTGTCTCTATGGTCTCCGCGATTTTGCGCATCTGGGTGGTGTTGCCGACTACGAAAGGCAGCGCCTGTCCGTTGGAGATCGTCTTTTTAAGGGTATCGATTTCTCTTTTGAGGAGCCTCTGCTCAACGGCCCTCGCGAGTATGCTCTTGAGCTTTATGTAGTCCGGGGGTTTTATGAAATAATAGAAGGCGCCGCGCGTGACGGCGTGCACGGCGGATTCCACCGTGCCGTAGGCGGTAAGGAATATGAGCGGTATATCGGAATACTTCTCCGTGACATACTCCAGGAACTGCATCCCGCTTTTCCCGGGCATCCTGAGGTCGGTTACTATCGCGTCTATTTCCTCGCCCTGTATTATCTCAATAGCCCTGTCGACATCCTGGGCGCTGAGGACTTGGTAGCCTTCCTCGGAAAGTATCGCGGAGAGCACCTTCAGGGCGTTTGGCTCGTCGTCGGTTATTAATATTTTTCCCTTGCGCTCAAGCTGCGTCATGATCATTTCTCTTTCAGGGGCAGGAACATCCTTACATCCGTACCGCCCTCCTCCCTTGCGCTCAAGCTGCGTCATGATCATTTCTTTTTCAGGGGCAGGAACAGCCTTACATCCGTACCGCCCTCTTCCCTGCTCTTTATCTCAAGATGGCCGCCGTAGTGCTGAAGCGCTTCCCTTGTAATAAATAGCCCGTATCCCTTCCCCTTTTCCTTCTTTAGGGGTTTTGAGAAACCCTTTATATCCGGCTCAATCATGCCTCTTCCGGTATCCGATACCTGTATCACCGCGAAATCCGAACCGTCTAATATCTGTATGCCGGCCTTCACGGTAAGCTCCCCCCTGGAGTGCATCGCATCCATGGCGTTGTTTATCACGTTCAGTATTGCCTGCTCGAGCTCGAAGGGGTCTGCCTCCACCTTTATCGAGGGGATCTCGCAGTAATGGTACTTAAGCCTTATGTTCCTGGCCTGGGATTGGAAGGCGGTAAAGACCTCGACCTTCCTCAGGAGCTCGTTTATGTCTATGACCGCCGCCTCAGAGCCCATGACGGTTGTGCTCAGGAACTTCGATATGAAGGAGTCGAGGCGGCCTATCTCCTCCTCCATTATCTTCGTGAATTCCACAAGGGTAGGGTCGTTCTCATATTTTCCCCTGAGGTACACGACCGCGCCTTTTATGGCGTTGAGGGGGTTCCTTACGCCGTGTGCGAGTGTTGTGGCGGTCTTTCCTATATCGATGAGATACTGCAAGCTCTCCAGCTTCTCGGCTGCGGGACATGTGCAAAGCGGGGATATGGTAATTTCAACACCGGCGGCCTTCCGGTCCGCGGATATCGAAGGCTCTATGGATACTTCGGCCCTTATGATCTCGCCTGCCGGGCAGTTAAACGCGTATTCCCTGGAATGAAAAGGCGTGCCGGTTTTCAAGACCTCCGTCGCGGCGTCTTCGCATCCCGAGCATATCATGGGGAATATCTCGTAGTATTTATGCCCGATAACGCTGGAGGAGGGTCTTCCGGTAAACCCGGCTATATCCTCGCTCCATGCCGTGATCCTGAGCATCGCGTCTGTTGAAAAAGTGTAAGACCGAATCATCTGCCGCATCTCTAACATCGCCTGCTCGTTCATAAGTTTGAATGGACTCCGATAAAACTACATCGAACGCCTTAAATCCTCCCGTGCCTGCCTGAAAAGTTCAGGGCTCACCCTTTCCACCGCGGCCTCTATCTCCGCTACGGACCCCAGGTACGGCGCCCTTAAGCCGTGATAATTAACCGCGGGGCCGATGGGTCTGAAGACTATGCCTATCTTTCTAAGGAGCAGATACAGTCCCTTGGACATGACCGCAAACCAGTGGGTACAGCCTCTTTTTTTGCTCTCTATGTAGATGAGCTTGTAGAGGCCGAGGACTATCAACTGCCTGCGCCTGTGGTCGTGAAAGATGTTCGGGATCTCGAAACTGTCTTCCTCTGATACGCCGAAATATATGAACTGGTCCTCGACTCTTCTGCAGTATTCCTTGCTTACCGCCAGCCTCGATATCTCGCCAAGGCGTGAGCGTTCTATGCCGGAGATGTCGGTTTCGATTTTACTATTCTTTTCAATGGGAAAGCCCTTTTCGGAGTTGAATATCAAACGGGCCGTGCCTATAATATGACGCCTGTCGTTTAGGGCGATAAAGTGTACCGAGTTTTCGTCATACTCATCTATCTCGACTCCGCCGGGATGGTCCTCAGGGCTCTCAAAACCCTTTTCTTCGCAATAGACCTTGTATCTGAGTTTATATACCTCATCAAGCTCGCCCTTATCGGTAACCATCCTGAACTCAAGATTTCCCATAGTTTATATCTTAATTTAAACCCTGTAAAAAATACAAGTTGACTTTCAGAAAATATGGGAAAAAATATCCATTCCTTGCATTCTGATTAACCTGATTAACAAACCGGATAATCCTTATGGGGTTTCTTGAGCCGGTATTTCAAGAAAACTGTAACCACCAGCCTTTCATCCTTGGCAGCCCCTTAAAAACAATAACGCCGGGCGCATAAAGTTTTCAATACATGTTTGTAAAGTTTTCCAACATCCTGGGCTAAGAGCCGCCGCTTCATTTTCAGAACCAACCGAAAAATTTAGCAAAAATCTTAAAAGGCTACAGGCATATTTCTTGCATATTTAAAGAGACATTAGATTCCTATCTTAAAAAAACCAGTCTTAAAGATGCCCTTTTATTTTTCAGTATTCGCCTCTCGGTTTCGTTTCAACGATATTTATAGTATAGCACGAGTTTTAAAATGCGCCAGGAACGTCCTGGACTGTCCATCAGCTATGAGGCCATTTACCAGTATATATACCGTCCTGACACTATTGACCGTCAGGATATGATAAGGTGCCTGAGACGAGCGCACCGTAAACGCAAGAACAAGGGCATAGGCGGAAAAGAGCGGAAAACCAAGATACCAGGCCGTATTCTTATTGACGACCGCCCTGCCTCTGTTGAGACGCGCGTGCAAGCCGGGCAACTGCGGGTCCGACAACAGCCTTGTATCCAGGAAAAACCTTGCCGCCCTGAACTCCACGGTGGAGCGTAGAAGCCGCCTGCTCATGCTTGCTAAACTTACCCGTAAAACAGCCCTTTGTATGCGCAAGGCTGTCGTTAAAAGGCTAAAGGCCCTCCCTCCAAAGGCCAGAAGGACGCTGACCATGGATAACGGATCTGAAAATGGTGAGCACCAAAAGATTACTGCCGCCATCG
>JACRCJ010000175.1 GCA_016219075.1 Deltaproteobacteria bacterium
AACACTAATAGGTATAGTTGTAACAACTTCCGCACTCCTTCAAGAAACTCAACCAGCCCAGGAACCAGAAAAATACGGAAAAGATTCTCAGGCCTTCAATAGAGGCGCATAGGGCGCACTTCAGCGTTTTGCAGTTTTTTTACCAAAGGCGATCGTTGTTCACAAATCCCTTTGGCTCTATGCCGCCGAGAAAATTCACCTTTGCTCAGGCCAAACCCGGCTTTCATCAAAATAGCCGCCTTTTGGCGGCTGAGGGCCTTCCGTAACTTCACCTTTGAAAAATCCATCATGGACACGCTTCGAGTATTTCCGGCAGGAGCCGAAAACAAAGGCCCCCTGGCTTTCGCTGCCACGTAATGGGAAAGCCGCGCCAAGAGCGCTGTTTTATTTCGCCCTAATCCGCAGACAAGGACAGTGTAATTGAAGACGATAGAGATATTACCTTACGGCCGGTGCCGAGTCTTTTTGCGGACGGCCTCTTTACGGGCGAGAATAATTCTGGCCGCGTCTTTTTTTTTAACTTTACTCTTCGCACAGATCGCCGCCGCCGATGAAGAGTTCCGGTGCGTCCTGCCCAAGGAAGTGACAGGCATAAAGGCTGAAGATCTCTCGAAAGAGGAGTGCGAAAAAATCACCTCCGAAATAATGAGAAACGGCGGAGCCCCCGCCGAGCTTTTAGATAAGCTCAGGGGCTTGCCCCTCTCAAAGGTAAAAGACGCGGCAGTGCCTGCGGCCAGGCCTGCCGCTGTAAGCGCGCCGTCCGTTACCGAAGTCCAGTCCTCAACTTCACAGGCGTCTTTATTCGACAGGTATATCTCGGCAACCCAGAAATGGGACGTGCAGGCGTCCCTTAAGCCTTTCGGATACGAGATATTCTCCGCAGGAGGCGCCTCTTCACCGCAAAGCCTGCCTGTGTCGCCGGATTATGTGATCGGGCCTGGAGACGAGATACACGTGCTCCTGTGGGGCAGGGTCGCGGGACAGTACAGCCTTGCCGTAAGCCGCGACGGTGCGATCCAGTTCCCCAACGTCGGCCCTCTAACGGTTGCCGGCATGACTTTTGAGAAGATGAAGGCTTTTTTGACAGCCAAGGCCAGGAACATCGTGGGCACCGAGATAAGCGTGACCATGGGCAGGCTCAGGAGCATCCAGGTTTTTGTCCTTGGCGAGGTGAAAAGGCCCGGAGCCTATGAGGTAAGCGCGATGTCCACGGTCACCAACGCGCTCATGGCTTCAGGAGGGGCCTCGGGCATAGGCTCTTTGAGGCGCGTTGACCTGAAACGGGGCAACAGGACAGCCGCCTCGATAGACCTGTACGAGCTTCTTACAAGCGGAGACAAGAGCTCTGACGCAAGGCTCCAGGATTCTGACGTGGTGTTCGTCCATATCGTCGGGCCCATAGTCGGTGTTGCGGGGAACGTGAAACGTCCTGCGGTATACGAACTCAAGGACTCTACAGACCTTGCCAGCGCCCTTAAGCTTGCCGGAGGGACCATCCCAACGGCCTTCACCCAGAGGATACAGGTAGAAAGGATACAGGATAACCGGAAAAAGATAGTCATGGACATCGACGCCTCGGAAGAGGCCACAGCAAAGTCTTTCATGCTTCTCGACGGAGACCTCGTCAAGGTGTTCCCGGTGGTCGAGAGGGACTCGAACGCGGTCTATCTCGAGGGTAATGTCAAAAGGCCGGGCAAATACGAGCTTAAAAAAGGCATGCGGGTCAAGAACATAATAAAGGATGAGAGGGACCTGCTTGAAGAATCGGCCCTGGATTACGTCCTTGTGAAAAGGTTTGCTGCCTCGACCATGGAGGTCACGGTCATACCTTTCAACCCTGGCGCTCTTTTCAGCGGGTCTGAAAAGGACAATATCGAGCTTATGCCGGGAGATGTCATACAGGTCTTCTCCAAATGGACTTTCATGGACAGGCCTTCAGTAAGTGTTTCCGGGGAGGTCAGGTGCGATAAATTGAACAGCGGGAAGGATGCCGGGGGCTGCTCATTCGAGCTCGAAAGCGACATGACGGTAAAGGATCTTGTCCACAAGGCCGGAGGCCTTACAAAGGACGCGTCCCTTGAGTGGTTCGAGATGTACAGGACAGACAAGCGGACCAAGGAGGTCACCCTCATCAAGCAGAGCCTTGGAAGCGCCCTTTCCGGGGACGTCAGGGATAATCTCAGGCTTGAGGATATGGACAGGGTCGTAATCCATTCGGTCCGGGAAAAGACCCCGAAGAGCCATGTCACCCTGTACGGCGCGCTGAACAGGCCGGGCAAGTACCCTTACGCCTCCAACATGACGGTGAAGGACATGGTCTTTGCCGCCGGCGGCGTCCACGAATCGGCGTATCTCGAAGATGCGGAGCTCGCCATCGGTACGGTCTCTGATGCCAGAAACTTCGTCTATGAATACAGGAAGATAAACCTCTCTAAGGCACTTGCCGGGAACCCGGAGCACAACGTGGCTGTGCCGCCCTACGCCAGCCTTTTCGTCAAGCAGATACGCAACTGGCAAACCGAGTTGTTCGTGGAGCTAAAAGGAGAGTTCGTCAATCCGGGAAGGTACAGGATAAAAAAGGGCGAAAAGCTCAGCTCGGTCATCCAGAGGGCCGGGGGCTTTACTGAAAGGGCTTATCTAAAGGGCACCGTGTTCACAAGGGAGTCGGTAAGGGCCCTGCAGCAGAAAAACATCGAAGATGCCGCAAGCAGGCTGGAAAAGACGCTTTTGTCAGTATCTTCTTCGGCAGTGGACGCGGCCCTTGGCCCGGAAGAAGCCAAAACGGCGCAGGCCGCCATAGAGCAGAAAAAGGCTTTTGTCACGCAGATGAAGGCCTCAAGGGCCGAGGGCAGGATAAGCATTACGCTTCAGGAGGATCTCGCGGGGACCCCCTATGACATCGAGTTCGAAAACAATGACGCGCTGACCGTGCCCAGCAGGCCCACGCAGGTCCAGGTCATAGGGTCGGTTTACAACCAGCTCGCATTTCTTTACACCCCTGACGCCACGGTACAGGCTTATCTAAAGAAAGCCGGAGGCGCAACCGCCAACGCGGATGAGGACGCCATGTTCGTATTGAAGGTGGACGGCACCGCCGTAAGCAAAAAGGAGAGCAGGGGGCTTGCGTGGGATTCCGGCAGCAACAGTTGGCTTTCAAACAGTTTCATGTCGGCGAAACTCGACCCGGGGGATACGATAATCGTGCCCGAGAAGCTCGAAAAGGTCCAGTGGCTCCGTGAGATAAAGGATATAACGCAGATACTCTATCAGATAGCGGTCACAGCCGGGGTACTGATAGTTGCGTTCTGATGCTTTAGTGGGGTATTGAACAAACATTTGTTAAGCTGGACGTAGAATCGATGAATTCACTGCACACAAGCCGCTGTCGCGAGGCAGAGGGTTTTTTTAGCATCCTGTACAAAACCGTGGCTGTTTGCATGAAGGCTTCTGCACAAGGCTGGCAGCAAAGGATTTAAAGGCGCACTCTTCCAGGACATTCATCTCCAATCCGGCCGCCACACGGCCGGTCCGGCCTTCCGTCATCTCGAAAACCCTTCAAGCCTGATGTGCCAGGACGTTTCCAGAAAAGATAACTGTTTAAGAGCGGTTTTGCATCCACGCCCGGATAAGCCGGGCGTGCCAAAACGAAGTCACAGGCAAATAGGTGAGCTATGGCTAAAGTTCTGCTGATATCGCCTCCTTTTTACCGTCTGATGGGAAGCCATTACAACGGCATTCATCTGGGGCTTTGCTATATAGCGTCCGTTTTGAATAAAAACGGATTCGACACCGAGATATACAACGCGGATTTTCTGGACAGCGCGACATATTCAAACCAGAAAGAGCTTTTTGACAACTTCGACGTTTATATCAACATCCTGAACGACCCGGCCCATCCCATCTGGCTGGAGGTCAGGGAGGCCATAAGGAATGCAGACCCGGATTACATAGGAATTCAGATGTACACGGGCACGTTCAAAAGCGTCCAGATGGTCGCGGCCCTTGCCAAGTCACTTAAACCGGAGGTCAAGATAGCCGTCGGTGGCACGCATCCCACGCTTGACCCGTTCGGGACGATCAAGTGCGAGCACTATGATTATGTGATAAGAGGCGAAGGCGAATACACCTTCACGGAGATTTTGGAAGGCAGGGAGCCTGCAGCCATCAAGGGACTCACCTTCAAAAACAGCGGCGGAGAAGCCGTAAGCAACGAGGCCAGGGAATTCATGGAAGACCTGGACTCCCTGCCGTTTCCGGCAAGGGACAAGATACTAAGCGGCAACGGAAAGACCGACGTCGGCGCGATCATCACCGGCCGTGGCTGTCCGTTCCAGTGTTCATACTGCGCCAGCCCCGAGCTTTCCAACCAAAAGGCAAGATACAGAAGCGTAGAGAACGTCCTTGAGGAACTGGAATACATGACCAGGCATCTGAATATATCGCTTGTCCGCTTCCAGGACGACACCTTCACCCTCAATAAGAGCCGCACCGCCGAGATATGCGATGGGATGCTCAGAAAAGGGATCGATGTCCAATGGGTCTGCGACACCAGGGTGGACAGGATCGACGGGGACCTGTTGAAGCTGATGAAGCGGGCAGGGTGCGTAAGGGTAAAGATAGGGGTGGAGTCCGGCAGCGACGAGATACTCAAAAAGGTAAGGAAGGGCGTAACGGTTGAGCGGATAAGAAGGGGGGTCGAGGTGATAAAGGGGGCGGGCATACCGCTTACCATATACCTGATGATAGGCTTTCCGGGTGAGACCGACGACGACGTCAGAAAGACGATCCGCTTCGCCGATGAGATCGACGCCGACTACAACAGCTTAAGCGTTGTAGCGCCGTACTACGGCACAAGGATATACAAGAACCTTGTAAAAGAAGGCTTCGGCTTCGAGAAGAGCAACTGGGAGTATTTCTTCCACCAGAGCAGGGCCATGATCATGAATACCAAGATATCAAGGCAGGTCATCGATGAGTTTTTCGGACTTAACGACAAGAACAAGGGGGCGAGGGTCTGAGATATGAAGATACCGCTGCTGCGCATTGCCTACGACGAGGCGGACATAAAATACATAAAGGACGAGATCGAAAAGGTCTTGCGTAGCGGCTATCTCACCATGTCCGGGAGGGTAAAAGAGTTCGAGGCGAGGTTCGCCAAATACTGCGGGACCGGATACGCCGTGGGGACGAACACAGGGACCAGCTCGATAGAGATAATACTAAGGGCCATCGGGGTGAAGGGCTCGACCGTTATCGTCCCTTCCAATACCTATATGGCAACGCCCATAGCGGTAATAAAGGCCGAAGGACGCGTTATATTCGCGGAGTGCCAGCGGGAGAACCTGCAAATAGACCCGGATGACATCGAACGAAAGATCCGCTCTGACACGAAAGGCGTCATCATCGTGCACATAGGTGGCATCATCTCCCCTCATATCGAAAAGATAAGGGAGATCTGCAGGAAGAAAGGCCTTTTCCTCATCGAGGACGCCGCCCATGCCCACGGCGCCGCCATCGACGGACGAAGGGCCGGGTCGCTCTGCTTAGCCGGTTCCTTCTCTTTTTATCCGACGAAGGTCTTGACCACCGCCGAAGGGGGCATGATCACAACCGAAGACGAGGAGATATACAAAAAGGCTCTTGTATTGAGGGAGCACGGGAAGGGCGACCCGGCCTATAACGTCCATGTCGAGATCGGGGATAACTGGAGGTTCAGCGAGCTTCACGCTGTACTTGGAATACAGCAGATGATGAAGGCGGACTGGATATTGAAGGAACGCAGAAGGGCCGCTCAAAGGTACAACGAGCTGCTGAGCGATTTTGAAGGCATAAGGCTCCTGGAGGTTCCGTCCAATATAGAACCCTCGTATTACAAATATATAGCCTTTTTGGACGAGAGGATAGATAGAAAAGACCTCAAAGAGATGATGAGGCACAAATACGATATCTCCTTGCCTGGAGAGGTCTATTCAGACCCGTGCCACAGCCAGCCAGTGTTCAAAAAATACCCGGGAAAGGCCGTGAACACCATTGACAGGTTTCCGAATACCGAATATGTATGCAGGCATCATGTCTGCCTGCCTCTTTATCCAGGGCTGAGCGACAGCGAAACCGAGTATGTAGCCGCGTCGCTCAAGGAATGCCTGGCGAGTTGCTCGGTAAGACAAAGGCAAAGAGTCTAAAGTCCCACGCGTAACACGCACTTTAGCAGGTGGTAAGACCGGGCTAAGCAATCCAGGGATGGAGTTCATCAAAATCGTTAGAGAAGCTTTTCAAAAGGATCGGATAATGAAGGTCTTGGTTACAGGAGGCAGCGGGTTCATAGGCAGTCATGTGGTCGACATCCTCTTGGAGAGCGGCTACGAAGTGACGAGCCTGGATATCAAGCCCCCGAACAGGGAGGGCTTCCGGTACGTCTGCGGGAGCATACTCGACCGCCGCCTGATAGACAGCCTGGTCAAGGAAAGCGACGCTATCTGCCATATCGCGGGTTTTTCGAATATCGACCTCGTCAAAAAAAACCCTGTGGACGCGATAGAGCTTAATATTCTGTCCACCGCATATCTTCTGGACGCCTGCAGGAGGTACAGTCCGCATGCGCGTTTCATCTACGCAAGCTCCGTGTACGCGTTCGACAGGACCGGGCATCTCTACACGACCTCCAAGGCGTCTTCCGAGAAGATGATCGAGGACTTCAACACCCTGTACGGCCTGCCTTATACAATACTGCGGTACGGCACGGTCTACGGGCCAAGATCCCGGGAGGCCGACGCGGTCTACCTGTTCATAAGGAGCGCCATCGAGGGAAGGCCGATAGAGATACACGGCGGGGGAGAGCAGAGGCGCAACTTCATCCACGTGAGAGACCTCGCGGAAGCAAGCGTGAAGGCGCTGGAGAAAAAAGAGGCGTTGAACAGGACCCTTGTGATCGCCAATAGCCGAAGCGTTTCCATAATCGAGTTGGCGTCCATGGTCAAGGAGATAGTCAACCCCGGTGTTCAGATAAAGTTCACCGGAGAAAAAAGAGACAACGATTACCACGGCGTTATCGCAGGCCTCGATGAGGCGCAAGAGATTCTTGGCTGGAGATGCAGGATACCGATTGAGGCTGGTATAAGAGAGTTTGTCGAGCGTTTGTAAAGACCCCGGTTTAGAGTCAACCTTTTTTGGCGGCATATCATGTACAGAGAAAAAAAAATATCCCTTGTCATCCCCGCTTATAAAGAGGCGAGATTGATCAGGCCAACGCTCGAGGCCGTCCCACTGATGATAGACAGGATCTACGTGGTGGACGACTGCAGCCCCGACAACCAGAACGAGGTTGTTATGCAATGCGCCGCGAAAGACCCGAGAATCGAGCTGGTTAAGCACGAGGTCAACCAGGGCCCCGGAGGGGCCATCATAACCGGTTATCTCCGTTCAGCGAAGGACGGCTACGACATAGCCGTGGTAGTGGGCGGCGACAACCAGATGCCGCTTGAAGAGGTAGAGAGGTTTTTAAACCCCATAATAGACGGCAGGGCCGACTATACAAAGGGGAACCGGTTCCTGCTTCCTCAGGTCGATGACACCCTTAAGAAGATGCCAAAGACGAGGCTGTTCGGGAACTGGCTTATCACGTCGCTTACGAAGATCGCCTCGGGCTACTATAAGACCATGGACGTTGTGGACGGGTACACCGCCATTACAAGAGAGGCCATAAATACGATCAACTGGTCTTACGCTTGGAAGGGCTACGGCTACCCGATGGACTTCCTGATAAGGCTGAACGCTTACGGGTTCAGGATCATGGATATCCCGAGGACGGCCATTTACCTGCCCGGAGAAAGGCAATCGCAGATAAAAGGGATCAATTACGCACTGAAAGTAGCGCCGATGCTGGTGCGTAATTTTTTCTGGCGCCTGAATTTCAGGTACATCTACAGGGACTTCCACCCGCTCGTGTTTTTCTATTATCTCTCAGTCCTCCTTTTGCCAGCGGGCATCTTCTTCGGGCTGTACCTGATAGCCAAGCAGTTTGTCTTTCATACGGGGGTCTCGGGGCCGCAGGCCATATTCTGCTCCATGCTGGTCATCCTGGGGTTCCAAAGCCTGCTGTTCGCGATGCTCTTTGACATGCAGGAAGGCCACAAATGAGCAGGGGCACGAAAGCCAGGGCCTTGATAATAAACCCTGTTTGGGACACCGGGGGCAATGGGACAGGGTGCAGGAGCAACACGCGCTGGCCTCATATAAGGAAGGACAAATATCTGCTCTTCCCCATCTACCTGGCGTACGCTGCGGCGGTCCTTGAAAGGGAGGGGGTCAAGGTAACCGTAATAGACGCGGTGGCCGAAGAAATGGGCCTCAGCCAGCTTGTCGAACGGGTAAAGTCTGAAGAGCCCGATTACTGCTTTGTCGAGTCGTCCACCCCCACGATAGATCAGGACCTTGCAAGCGCGAGGATGATAAAGGAGGCAACAAACGGCAAGGTCTTCCTGATCGGGGCGCACCCGACGGTATTCCATAAAGAGCTTATGGGGGCCAACCCATGGCTTGACGGGGTCGTAAGGGGTGAGTTCGAGCTTGCCATGAAAGAGATCGCATGCGGTCTCGGATATCCGCTGATACAGGGTCTGACCTATCGTGAAGGGACAGAGGTCAAGGCGAACCCGGACAGGAGCCCGGTTGAAAATCTCGATGAGCTTCCGTTCCCGGCATGGCATCAGTTCGACCTGAAGAAGTACGAAAGCCACCTTTACGTAACGCCCTCCGCGATGGTCATCCCGACGAGGGGCTGCCCGTTCCAGTGCACTTATTGCCTCTGGCCCCAGGTCCTGTACGGACACAGGCAGAGAAGGCGGACTGCGAACAACGTTTGCGACGAGATAGAGATGCTCATAGGGCTTTACGGGGTGCGGCATATCCGTTTCGACGACGACACCTTCGCCCTCAATAAGCAATACGTCATCGAATGCTGTGAAGAGATGATCAGGCGCGGCCTGCACGAAAAGGTCACATGGAACTGCTTCGGGCATATCACCCAGCCAGACCCCGAGATGTACGAGCTGATGGCCAGGGCGGGCTGCACAAAGATAGCCGTGGGGGTGGAATCCGGGTCCGAAAAGATCCTGAGGCATATAAGCAAGCAGATAGACCTCGATAAGGCGCAACAGGTGGTCAGGAACTGCCGCAAGGCCGGGATAGAGATATATTGCGACTTCATGATCGGATTTCCGTATGAGACGGAACAGGACATAAGAAGGAGCATGGAGCTGGCCATAGAGCTTGACCCGGACTACATACAGGTCAGCTACGCCGTTCCCTACCCCGGGACAAAGATGCATAAAGAGGGCGTTGAAAAGGGGTTCCTCAAGTATCCGGCGGACTGGGAGAAGTACTCCTCCTGCGAGACTATGATAGATACCGGGAGCATCAACGCACAGAGGCTTGAGGAGATGTACGTCGAATTCTGGCGCAAATTCTACCTGCGGCCTTCCTTCATCATAAGGAACGCGAAAAAGGCGCTTTCTTCAGCCGACAACATGAGAAAGGTCTCCAGGGGAGCGCTCTCGTTTTTCAACCGTTTTATGAGGCAGTGACATGAAGATATGCATGGTCATGTGCTGGGGCTTTGAAAAGCTCGACGGAAGCAACCTGCGCGTATATTTCCTGTTGAGGGAATTGCTCGGAAGGAACCATGAGGTCACCGTGATCCATTCGACTGAAGAGCAGGCCGAGTACACGCGCAGGCATCTTGGTTGCGGCGCCATCGGCGTAGGGCAGAGCATAAACCGCTGGGATCCGGTCAGGGAAAAGATGAAAAGCTACTACCGGTTCGTTACAGAGGCCCGCAAGACGGTGAGCAGGCTCAAGTGCGATGTCATCTTCGGTATAAGCCTCATAAACTCCATGGTAGCCATTGCCAAGAAGGACGCCGCGCGCAGAATCATGTACGTGGACTTCATGAGCCGTTACTTTCAGTACGGATATCCGGACGGCCTTAAGAACAAGATGGTTTTCAGGATGGGAAAGACCCTGGAGACGCATACCGTCAGTAAGGCTGACAAAGTCCTCATGATAACCGGGGCGCTAAGGGACCTGGTGGACAGCAGATATCACGGCAAGATAGAGATAGTGCCGGACGGCGCGGACACCGAGATGTTCAGGCCGGGGCTCAACGCTCGCCTTATCCGGGATGAGTACAACCTCAAAGACGAGTTCGTAATAGGGTACCAGGGGGGAATCGAGCCCCATGACGGGCTTCAGTTCCTGGCGCAGGCCGCGCCCCGCATAATAAAGGAGGCCCCTGCTACGAAATTTTTGATAGCCGGCAGGGGATCGCATCTCGATAGCATCAGGCAGACTGTAAAAGACAATGGGACTGAGAAAAACTGGATCTTCACGGGATGGGTGGAGTTCAACAAGGTACCCTACTTCATGGCGGCAACAGACCTTAACGTAGTGCCGATACCCAAACACCCCGCCACCCAGGGAGTTATCACGTTCCGGCTCCTGGAGAGCATGGCCGGAGGCGTAAACATCATAGCGAGCGACATGCCGGGGATCAGGGAAGTCGCTGACGAGAGCATGATAGATTTCACCTGTCCTGAAGACACCGTCCGTTTCGCGAAGGACATTTTAAGGGTGATGTCCAAGGGGAAAGACGAGCTTAAGAAGCAAAGGGCAGCTGCGAGAAAAAAGGTCGAGACCCTGGACTGGAGAAGAATCGCCGAGAAAGACGCGGATTTCGTCGAGGGGCGGGCTTTGGAGCCGTTGTAGCAGGCTGTTGAAAAAACCTTTAAGACAATTTCTACAAAATTTTACGGTAGCGGTTTTTCAGCATTCTGTTGAGTATCCGCAAGGACAACGTAAATCCTCTCCAATCAAGGAGGGGAAGTTAAGGGAGATATCCGCAGATTACCGCGGGAGTTTCATTGAAGAAGGAGGCTGGTAGATGAAGGCTTTGGTGAGCGGTGGGGCCGGGTTCATGGGCTCCCATGTGGCTGAGGGGCTTTTAAAGAAAAAAATCGATTGTGTGGTCCTTGACGATCTGAGCGGCGGCTTCAAAGAGAACATCCCGGCGGGGGCTGAATTCGTTTGCGGCTCCATACTCGACTCTGACCTCGTAAACCGTCTTTTCGAGGTGCATCGTTTCGACTACGTCTATCACCTGGCGGCTTATGCCGCCGAAGGGCTCAGCCATTTCATCAAACGGTTCAACTACCAGAACAACCTTGTCGGCAGCGTCAACCTGATAAACGCCGCGGTCAACTATGGGACGAAGTGCTTCGTCTTCACCTCATCCATAGCCGTATACGGAAAAAACCAGCTTCCGATGAGCGAGGAGCTTGTCCCCGCGCCTGAGGACCCCTATGGGATCGCGAAATTCGCGGTCGAACAGGAGTTGAAGGTATCAAGGGAGATGTTCGGCCTCGATTACATAATCTTCAGGCCTCATAACGTATACGGCGAAAGGCAGAACACCGGGGACAGGTATAGAAACGTGATCGGCATATTCATGAATCAGATAATGCAGGGCAAGCCCGTTTCGGTCTTCGGCGACGGCGAGCAGACAAGGGCCTTCAGCTACATTGGCGACGTCGCGCCGGTCATAGCGGCATCGATATTCAAGCCGCAGAGCTACGGGCATGTGTTCAATATCGGGGCCGACGAGGTCTACACTGTAAACGAGCTGGCTAAAGAGGTGTTCAGGGCCATCGGTGCGAAGACCTCGATAACATATCAGCAAGAGAGGAAAGAGGTCAAGCACGCCTACTCGGACCATAAGAAGGTAAGGGAGTTTTTCGGGGAGCAAAAAAGAACCTCGCTCAGCGAAGGGCTCGGAAAGATGACGGCGTGGGTCAAGGGGGCAGGCTGCAGGACGAGCAGCAAATTTGAGAACATCGAGATAAAAATGAACCTTCCCGAAAGCTGGACCTGGTAAGCGGCAATGTTCAGGCTACTTACAGCGGGGTTTTTTGCATGAAGAGTGGATGCGGAGGAAAAAGAATAGGGCTCATGATCCCGTGCTATAACGTCGAGCCTTTCATCGGGGACGTGCTGCGCGGGATCCCCGATAACGTATACGACAGGCTGGAAACACTCCTTGTCATAGACAACCACAGCGAGGACAAGACCAGGGAGATTGTGGTGAAGATGAGAGGCGAGATGTCCCGCGACAGGATAAGGCTTCTGTGCAACAGGAGAAACCAGAACCTGGGCGGCAGCTACAAGATAGGCTTCGACTACTTCATCGGGAACGGTTTCGATTACCTGATTGCCGTCCACGGCCGGGGGCAGGGGCAGGCGGGCGAGGACGCAAAGAACTTTCTCAAGATCATAGATTCGGGGGCGAGCGTCGACTTCATAGGGTGCAGCCGGTTCCTCAAGGGCAGCGAGCTTTCCAACTATCCGGCGCTGAGAAAGATAGGAAATTACCTGGTGATAGCGTTGCAGCGTATGGCAACAGGCAAGAAGATGTCAGACCCGGGCACTGGACATTTCTGCGTGAACCTGAAAACAGTGATGACCATCCCGTACCGGAACCTGACCAGCAAGCGGTCTTTCAACAACGAGCTGCAGATGAGCCTTGCCCTGAAAGGAGCCGAGATGAGGGAAGTTCCTCACGTATGGCGGGCTTTTTCTTATGAAAAGGCGAAGTTCAATATCTGGACGCTCGGCCTCGACATAGCAGGCTCGCTGGCAAAGCTCTATCTTACTAAAAAAGGGTTCGCGAGTTTCAGGGAGTTTTCCACGAAACATAACCTCCAGCAGGATAAGTACGTCGATTACGACCTCCTCTGACTGCGCCGTAGTTGAACCTTGCAGAAACTGGCGAAGACCGGATGGAGCTTGTGCGGGATTAACTGGCGTAGTGTGCTCGAAGTTTAAGAACGGGTTCTATGAATAAACGTTTTCTCATCTTCCTTTATTGCGGCGGGGTCCTTTTAAGCGGGGCTTATTTCTATTTCTTCTTCAAGGAGAACCCCTTTGCAGGTGCCTTTGTCCCGCAGGCCCTTGGGTGGCACTATATCCTGTCTGCAAGTTTCCTTATCCTGGCGGGCGAGTTCGTCCGCATCAAGAACTCTCAACTCCTGGTCGGTCTGATAGCGCCGAACAGGTTCGACGACCTCTTCAGGGCGTACGCATTCGGGTCGCTTTTCAACGTATTCATGCCTTTTCGCACAGGGGAGCTTGTTAGGGCGCATGTGCTGGGCAGGCTGCTCGCCTGCAGCCGGACGTCTATTTTGATGACCATCATCGTGGAAAGGGTTGCGGACGTCCTCGTGCTCGTCCTTTTCCTTTCGGCTATTCTGGCATTCAACCAGGTATTTTTCAACATTACCTTTTTGAGTTCACAAGCGTTCTACCTGCTCTTCGCGTACCTATTGGCGTTTTTTCTGGCTGCCGTTGCAGTTCTCTATCTTATGGCCAGCCAGAACCGCTTCGTCTTGAGAGCGATACATAAGTCAACGGCCGTATTCAATAACAGCATCAGAGACCGCCTGAGGTACGCTCTGTGGGGGAGCATATGCACTGTTAGGCTCATCTTCCAGAAGGCAAGGCTCGGGAGATACGTATTTCAAGCGGTGGCAATGTGGCTCCTGTACATCTCCGGTGTTTTTCTCGCTATCAGGGGCTTCTATGCGTTCGCCCCCTCTCAGACATTATTTCTTTCTTTTTCAAGCTTCCTTTGTCTTGCTATCCCGTCGGGGCCCGGCTTTTTGGGGACATTCAATTATTATTTTCTCGAAATCCTGCGGTCAATACCGGGCGCTCCCGCTGAAAATTCTATCGTTTTTACATTTTTTATCTGGGCCCTGCTGGTCCTTATCCCCGTTACTGCCGGAGGGATTTTGCTTCTCATGTATAAGAGACGAAGATCATTGTTCGACCGCAGCGACCTTTACCTGAACAAGCTTATGCGCTACGACAATATCTCCAGCGACCTCAGCCATTTCCTCGACGAGTACTTTTCCCAGAACATGATCTTCAACATAGTCACCGGGTTTGAAACCGACGGCGCTTCCAAGGTGATGATGGTCTTCAAGGGCGGTTCCAACGCGGTAACGCTGCTCATGTGCGGACCGGGCAAGGATAAGTTCGTCCGCAAGATCGCGTTGCCGCAATACGAGGACAAGCTGAGGGCTCAGTACCAGTGGCTAAAGTCCTATGACCTGCCGGAGTTCCCAAAATTGCTTTCTTCCTCGACCAACGAAAGATTCTACTGCTACGACCTTGAGTTTTACGGCGAATACACGCCCTTCTTCGATTATATACACAAGAACCCGCTTGCCAGTTCCGTTAAGGTCCTCGAGTCGATACTCGAGTTCATGAGCCGAAAGGTCTACCTGAACGGCAGGCAAAAGTGCTGCGAGAAGACCATCAGCGACTATATCTTTCAAAAGGCCGTGGGGAAGGTAAGGGACGTAGCCGCCATGAGCCCGGCTCTTAGGCGCCTTGTCAGTTTCGAGCAGATAGAGATAAACGGGCTTCGGTACGACAACTTCCATACGATTTTGCAGAAGATAATGGACTCGAAGGAGATGATAGATGAGCTGTCCCGGTTCAGGGAATGCCAGATACATGGAGATCTTACCGTCGACAACATCATCGTGAGCGAAGGCAAGTTCATACTGCTTGACCCGAACGACGAGAACACGATCTCGGACCCTGTCGTTGACATAGCGAAGCTTTATCAATCCCTCCACTCCGGCTACGAGTTCCTCTGCAGCATCGAGGATATCAGGGTCGACAACGACCGGGTCAGCTTCAATGAGCAGATATCGACCAGGTATCAGAACCTTTTTCAATCCCTCGACCGGAAGATGAGGCGTGATCTGGCGCCGAAGGAGTACCGTTCGATATTCTTTCATGAGGGCGTGCACTATTGCAGGATGCTCCCATACAAGGCCAGGCTGAATGAGAAGACCCTGCCGCTTTTCTATTCAATCGGGGTGCGGCTGTTCAATGAATACTATGCGCAATGCAGGGACGGAAAAAACTCTGAAGAGGCTGAGGGGCTGAGATGGGCACATTGATAATACCATGCGCTGGCCGGTCGACAAGATTTCCCATGGTCAGGCCCAAGTGGCTGCTTACTTACCCTGACGGCAAGCTTATGGTGGAAAAGGCGGTCGAGGGGCTGAATATGCCTTTTTTCAAAAGGGTCATCGTCACCATGCTTGAGGAGCATCGCCAAAAATACTCTGCGGACACGGTGGTCGCACAGGCCTTTGGCGGCAAAGCCGAGGTCTGCGTCCTCGACGGATTTACCCAGTCCCAGAGCGAGACCGTCGCCGTGACCATAAGGAAAATGGGCGTAACCGGCCCGTTTGTCTCAAAAGACTCGGACGGCTACGTGAGGGCCGAGATTGACAGGCAGGGGAACTTCCTTGTCGGCGTCGATATAAGGAAAAAGCGGGAGGTGAGGGACGTGGGCGCGAAAAGCTTTATCGTCCTTGAAGGGCAAAGAGGTGTAGCCGACATAGTCGAGAAGTCGGCGGTCTCCAATATCATCTGCACAGGCGTCTACGGTTTCGACTCGGCTGAAAAGTTCGTCAAGGCATACGAAGAGGTAAAGAGCTCATGGCAGTCCGGGAAAGGGGAGATCTATCTTAGTAACATAGTATCTCATCTTATAGGCAGGCGAAGCGCGTTTACTTATCACGAAGCGGCTGAATACGAGGACTGGGGCCTTCTCTCGGACTGGTACAGGGTCTTGCGGCGCAAGAGGACCTACTTCGTCGACGTGGACGGGGTCATTTTCAAGAACAAGGGAAGGTACGGGCAGGTAAACTGGGACAGCGAAGACGAGCCTCTTTCCAACAACATATGCGTTATCAAAAAATGGGCCGAACAGGGCGCGCAGGTCGTGCTGTGCACCTCGAGGCCGGAGAAGCACAGAGGCAAGCTCGAGGAGTCGCTTGAGAGACACGGGATCAGATGGCACAGCATAGTCATGGGATGCAACCACGCGCAAAGGGTCCTCGTAAACGACTTCGCAAGGACAAATCCGCACCCTTCATGCGTTGCGGTCAGCATACCTCGTGACGCGGATGATCTGGATAAGTATATCGGAGCCGAAGATTAGGGGG
>JACRCJ010000004.1 GCA_016219075.1 Deltaproteobacteria bacterium
CTTACTTGAGCCTCTTTTTCACATCAGCCAGCACCAGGTTGTAATCCTTCCTCACCTCGGCCATCGCCTTGGTCGTCGTGACGCTCATGTCCTTGAGGAGCGCGTCTCCCCTTTTCTTAAGCAGGTCGAGCTCCTTGTCGATGCCCATCCTCTTGCTCTTCTTCCTCAGGGCCGTAACCTCTTTATTGAACTTCTTGCTTACGACCGTAAACTCCTTGTCGAGCTTCTTGCGTATCTTCAAAAACTCCCCGTAGATCCTCGTCTTCAGGTCCGGCTTTTTGACTATCTTCGACTTTACCTTTTTCACTGCGTTCTTGACGGCCTTCTTGAGCGGTTTTTTCACAAAACGCCTCCTTAGGTTTTTTACAGACCTCGATACGGTTGGATCAATCGTCCGGGCACGGTTATATAATATCTGAAAAATAAAAAAATCTCAACACGGCTGGAATTATTTTTCGCTGCGGGATTGCGTAGCACCACACCCATTCAAAACCCTGACCCCCGTTACTCCTTTAGCCTCACGATAAAGGCAGACTTGTCGTCGTACACGACTTTGTATTTATCGGACCTGAAGAGGCGGTTGAGCTTGTCCAATTCATCCGGCCTGTCAAACCTCCAGTAAAGACCGACGAGATATACGGCGCCTTCCTTGACGAGGCCGTCGAGGCGCTCCTCTTCAACGAGGGATGTCGGCAGGACCCATCCCTTCCTGTGGGAGAAGTACAGGACCGACGGGTCTCCGTCGGTGACAGTCACTATGAGGTCCTTGGCGGCCGTCTTCTCCTTTACCACGCGGGAGATATTGTAGGTCACGGACTCGTCCGTATTCTCACTCCACTTATGGAGCCTGATGAACGAGAAGACTACGACGCCTATGAGCGCAATGGCGAGAAGAGCGGACTTCTTGTCTTTCACGGCGCGGTTCAGATCGAAGTGCCTTGCGTAGACCTTGCCCGCGAATACCACGCCGGGGAGCATGAATACGAGCTGGTAGTAGTCGTGGACGAAGTTGCCCTGCCCGGCTATGAGCATGTAGATGACCACGGCGATGAGCCAGAAGTCAAAGAGCCTCTCCCCTTTTTTCTCCCTCTTGAGAAACAGCCCGATGATAAAGACCGGGAATCCCGTCCACGCGAAGTGCCTCTCCATGAGGGACTGCATTATTATCCTGTTCCAGAACTTCGCCTTAAGGAGCAGCCCCCAGTTCGCGAACTTGTCGTAAAGCCCTATGGTCTGGCCCGTCTCCAGAAGGATATTGTGCGCGTGGTAGTACCAGGCGAATACGACCGCGACGACGAGTACGGCGTAGGCCCAGATGGCCGGGCGCCTGAAGGCCCCGGCCCCCCCGGACTCCAACGCGAGGTAAAGGAGCGGGAGCCCCACATAAAAAGAGGTCGGCTTCAGGAGGCACGCGTTGGCTATGAAGACAAAGGAGAGGGCCAGGAAGGCGAATTTTTTCTTCGTGAGCCACTCGGAGAAGAAATATATCCCCCCGGCCGTGGACATCAGCATCATCGTCTCCGGCATTATGGCCCTTCCGTAGAAGGCCACAAGCGGCATCACGGCGAAGAAAAAAGACGACCACAGGGCCGTCCTCTCGTCTATGTGTTTCCTGACGAGGAGATAAAGGAAGACAATCGTGGCGAGTGAGAAGAATACCGAAAAGACGCGCCCTACCCAGTCATGGTCGCCGAAGAAACCGTACCCCACGGCCACGGCGAAGGAGTATGCGGGAAAATCGGTCTCCGCGTACCCTTCCGTCCCGCCGGCCCAGTTTATCTGCGGGTAGAAGAACCTGTAGCCGTTCTCGTAGTAGTTCTCGGCTATCATGGCCGTCTGGGTCTGCCTCCACTGGTGCACCCCGACGGGCGGAGAGTTTATGGAGTATACCCTTATGCCGAGCGCGAAGAGCAGGATGAGAAGGAGCGCGGCCTTTTTCATCCGGCCCCCGCCCTGCCAAGCCTGCGTTTGATGTTGTTCCTGAAGGCGTAGAGGTACCAGTGTATGTACTTCGGGAGCCACTTCTTGAGCATGAACCTCGATTCCCCGGCCGTCCTGTCGGTCCAGACCGAAGGGACTTCGGCGATGCTGTAACCCTTGAGGAAAGACTTCACCACTATCTCCATGCCGAGCTCGAACCCGCCGTCGCTCTCTATGGCGATATCCGAGAGGACCTTTTTGCTGTACATCTTGAAGCTGTTGGTCACGTCGTGAGTGGGGATGCCGGTGAGGCAGTGAAGCGTGACGCCAGCCGTCCTCGACAGGAACTTCTTGAGCCCGGGCCCGCCGACCTGGCGGCCCCCTTTCATGTACCGAGACCCGCAGACTATGTCATGCCCCTCGTTCATCTTCCTGAACATCGAGTCCACGACAACGAGGTCGTCGGAAAGGTCGGCCATGATGACGAGCACGACCCCGTCGGTGACGGTCTCGAAACCGGTCTTGATGGCGTTCAAGACCCCTTTTTTGTACCTGTTCTTGACAAGGGTGATCGGGTATTTTTTGAGGAGCGGTTCAACCGCCGGAAGCGTGTTGTCCTCGTCGAAGTCGTAGACGATGAATATCCTGTGGGGGGTCTTTATCTTTTCGGC
>JACRCJ010000169.1 GCA_016219075.1 Deltaproteobacteria bacterium
AAGCGTAAACAGGACACCGGACCCGAAGGCCATAGCGGACTACCTCACATACCACTATGTGCCTTTCCCCGGTACGATATTTAAGGACATCCATAAGCTCCCTCCCGGCTGCTTCATGAGGGTCACCCTTGTAAACGGAGGGGGCGCTACAAAAGGTCCGCTTAAGGTAAAGACATCGAGGTACTGGGATGTAAAGTACGAGCCCGATTATACGCTTACCGAAGACGAGTGGGTCGAGGCCCTGCGGGCAAAGATTAAGGAGGCCGTGGGGATAAGGCTTATAAGCGACGTCCCCCTCGGCGCATTTTTAAGCGGGGGCGTTGACTCAAGCGCGGTTGTGGCGATGATGAGCGGCTTCAAAGCCGTACCTGTAAAGACATTCTCCGTGGGCTTTAAAGAGAAGGATTTTACCGAGGCACGGTACGCAAGGGAGGTGGCTCAAAGGTTCTCCACGGACCACCATGAGATCGTCGTGGAGCCCGATGCAATAGAGTTACTACCGAGGCTTGCGTGGGAGTTTGACGAGCCCTTCGCCGATTCATCCGCCGTTCCCACATACTATGTGTCGAAGATGGCAAGGGAGCACGTGACCGTAGTACTCTCCGGCGACGGAGGGGATGAGACCTTCGCCGGTTACAGGCGATATCTATGGTCGAACGACATGAAGAGATACGACCTCATGCCGGCCCTGATGAAGAAGGTGGTATTCGGGGGACCGGCGGCGGTATTGCCTGAAGGTATGAGGGGGAAGGGGATGCTCGAGCATCTCTCTAAAGACCCCTTCAAGAGGTACGCTGGTCTTAATACTTACGGAGACCCCCGTTATCTCGATAACATCCTGAGTAAAGACATCAGGGCCGCCCTTGAAGAGAGCGGCAACGGAAGGCTGCCCGACTATGCCTTCCTGAGGATGTTCTACGATTCGGCCCCGGGCGACTATCTTTCGAAGATACAGTACCTCGACACCAAGACATACCTTGCGGAGGATATCCTCACGAAGGTGGACAGGGCGAGCATGCTAAATAGCATTGAGACAAGGGCGCCGCTCCTTGACCACGAGGTCGTCGAGCTCGCGGCCAGGATCCCGCCGGAACTCAAGATAAAAAACGGCGAGACAAAATACATCCTTAAAAAGGCGATGAAGGGGGTCCTCCCCGACGGCATCCTCGGAAGGAAAAAGATGGGCTTCGGGGTACCCCTTGTCCACTGGTTCAAGAAGGACCTCGTGGATTACGCAAGGGAGGTCCTCCTTTCGAGGGAGGCGAGGGAACGGGGCATTTTCAACCACGGCTATATCGAGACCATGCTTGAGAACCACAAAAAGCGCGGTAGGGACCTGAGCGCAAAGATATGGGCTCTTCTTTTCTTTGAACACTGGAGCAGGAACTGGCTGTAGGGAAATGATCCTATGAAGATACTCGTAGTCACATCGGTATTTCCGAACTTAAAGCAGCCCGGCCTCGGCGTGTTCGTAAAAGAGAGGATGTTCAATGTCTCCCGGCATTCGGAGATAAAGGTGGTGGCCCCTGTGCCGTGGTTCCCTTTCATCGGGCTAATAAAAAAGGGATACAGGCCCAGGGTGGATCACCTTGAGATACAGGACGGTATCGAGGTCTACCACCCGAGGTTTTTTAACTTCCCTGGTTTTCTTAAATCTTTAGACGGCTTCTTTTTCTTCCTCTCTATCGCATACACGGTCTGGAAGTTAAGGAGGCGTTTCGACTTCGACGTAATAGATGCGCATTTCGCGTATCCTGACGGGCTCGGCGCGGTGCTCCTCGGAAGGCTTTTTAAACGGCCCGTGACGGTCACGGTAAGAGGGACGATAGGGAAGCTCTCCAGGTATCCGTTAAGGAGGATGCAGATACGCTATGCACTTAAGAAGGCTGCGAGGGTATTTTCGGTATGCGAGGACTTGAAGGAGACGGCAACGGGCCTCGGGATACCCGGAAGTAAGATAACGGTCATAGAGAACGGGGTAGATATCGAAAAGTTCAGGCCCGTGGATAAACTCGAGGCGAGAAGGGTATTAGGCCTTCCGTTGGATAGAAAGATAATCATCTCCATCGGGGGGCTTGTTGAAAGGAAGGGGTTTCACAGGGTCTTATCCGTTCTTCCCGAGATAAAAAAGGCGGTACCCGATGTCATGTACTTAATCGTGGGCGGGGCGTCGGTCGAGGGTGATTACGAGCATGCCCTCAGAAAGATGGTAAGGGGACTTAATCTCGAAGAAGATGTTGTTTTCGCGGGCCCCAGGCCCCACGATGAGCTTTACAGGTGGCTAAGCGCATCAGACCTCTTTTGCCTCGCCACGAGTAACGAGGGATGGGCGAATGTATTTCTTGAGGCCTTCGCCTGCGGCCTTCCCGTCGTAACTACAAGGGTGGGCGGCAACTTTGAGGTGGTCTCATCGGATAATTACGGGCTCCTTTTTGACCTCGGCGATGAAAACGGGATGAAAGAAGCGGTCATAAAGGCATTAAAAAAGGAGTGGGACACGAAGATGATAATAAACTACGCCAGGGAGAACGCCTGGGACGGAAAGGTCAAGAAGCTCTGCCGCGAGTTCGAGGAGACGGTGAACTTCTACAGGCGCTCTGCGCCTGATAAGGCGGTGACAGGGTAATGGCCTGGATCTCTCTTAAAAAGGGCATTCACAGGGTCCTGCCCGGGCTTACGGTACAGCCGGGGAACAAGGTGGCTGATACCCTGAAGATGATACCCCCCGGGGCGCGCATCTGCGACATTGGCTCGGGAGGAAGGAAGATAACGCCTTCCACCTTTACGATAGATGGTTTTGTAGCGGATAACACAGACCTTGTCTGCGACATACACAATATCCCTCTTCCGGATGAGTCCTTTGATTGCGTCTTTTGCACCGGCACACTTGAGCATGTTGAAGACCCCTTCAAGGCGATATCCGAGATAAGGAGGCTTCTTAAAAAGGGCGGGGTGGCCCACATAGAGGTCCCCTTTATCCAGGCATACCACGCGGACCCTAACGACTACTGGAGGTGGACGCTGGAGGGCTTGAGGCTTTTCTGCAGGAAAGGGGGCCTACAGGAGGTACAGTCAGGCACCCACATAGGCCCTGCAAGCGCCCTTAACTGGGTATTCAACGAATACATCATCTGCCTTCTCGGTAACGGAATCCTCGGGAATACGGCCGCGGCTTTTGTGCGCCTCATGCCATTTAAGTACCTCGACTATATTCTCATAAAAAGAAGTTCGGCCTATAGAATAGCCTCAGGTCTCTATTTTGTGGGGAGAAAACAGCCATGAACACGATCGTAAGTAAACTTCTTTTCCCGTTCCACGAATCGCTAAAGGGGCACTCCACCATTCAGATGCTTAAGGAGCTTGAAAGGTCCCAGTGGCTCAAAAGGGAAGAGATAACGCGGCTCCAGAAAGAGAGGCTTGCCGTCTTCATCAAATCGGTAAAGGAGGACGTCCCGTATTATAAAAGTCTCTTTAACGGCAAAGGCGCTCTCGAAGATATCCCCTTTCAGACAAAAAAGGCGATAAGGGAGAATACCGAAAGACTGCGCTCGGTAAGGGCCGGGAGGCTAAAGCGCTCGAACACCGGCGGCTCAACAGGTGAGCCCCTTATATTCTATCTCGGCAAGAGGCGCATAAGCGCGGACATAGCCGCCAAGGTCAGGGCCACCAGGTGGTGGGGCGTGGACATAGGGGACAGGGAGGTCGTCATCTGGGGCTCTCCGGTAGAGCTTACAAAGCAGGACAGGATCAGGCAGGTCAGGGACTCCCTTTTCAGGACAAGGCTCCTTTCGGCCTTTGACATGAACGATGAGACCATGGGGCGCTACGCCGAGTACATAAGGAAGTTCAGGCCCCTGCACGTCTTCGGCTACCCGAGCTCCATATACCTGCTTTGCAGGTACGCGAGGAAAAAAGGGGTAAGGCTCGATGACCTCGGAGTAAAGGTTGTCTTCTGCACGGCGGAAAGGCTCTATGACCACCAGAGGGATTTCATAAGCGAGACCTTCTCGGCCCCTGTCGCCAATGGATACGGAGGAAGGGACGCGGGCTTCATAGCCCACGAATGCCCCGAGGGCCGGATGCACTTAACCGACGAGAACATAATAGTGGAGATAGCGGACCCGGCCGGGAATATCCTTAAGCCCGGTGAGTCGGGCGAGATAGTCGTTACCCAGCTTGAGTCAGGTGACTATCCTTTCTTAAGATACAGGACCGGCGACATCGGGGTCGTCTCCGATGAAAGCTGCCCCTGCGGCAGAAACCTCGGGGTCCTTAAGTCGGTCGAGGGAAGGAGCACCGACTTTATCGTCGCCCCTGACGGAAGGATCATGCACGGGCTTGCCCTTATCTACGTTGTGAGGGACACGGAAGGCGTGGAGGGGTTCAAGATTCTCCAGGAGGACCGCGACTCGATAAAGATCTTCCTCTCGGTAAACCAGGCCTTTACGGAAAAAAGCGAGGAGAGGATAAGAACTGACTTTACGAAAAGGCTCGGAGGGGATGTAAAGTTGGAGTTTGTATACAAGGACAGGGTCCAGCCGGAGAAGTCGGGAAAGTTCAGGTACGTCGAGTCAAAGGTGAAGATATGAAAGATAAAAAGCTCGAGATATTATCCGTGACGATCTTTATCCTGGCCCTTGGGTTTCTGTACCGGGACAGCGTCTACGGCATGGTCATTGAGTGGTACACGGACGAGAACTACTCCCACGGTTTTCTCATACCGGTTATATCCGGGTATCTTATCTGGCAGAAAAAGGACGACATCAAGAGTGCCGTGATCTCACCCTCCAACCTCGGGCTTCCGATAGTCCTTTTAGGCCTTTTCGTCTACCTGGTGGGAAATGTCGCCGGGGAGAACTTTACGATGAGGCTGTCGCTGCTGCTGGTGGCCGCGGGGGCGATAGTCTTCGCGTACGGGTCCGGCCTCTTTAGAACGATACTTTTCCCTTACTGCTATCTGTTTTTCATGCTGCCGCTTCCCTTCATCCTCTATGACTCGGTTGCGTTCCCATTGAAGCTTCTTGTCACCCAGTACTCGGTGGGCTTCCTTAAGCTCATAGGGATACCTGTCATGAGGGAGGGTAACATAATCGTGCTCACGACTACGACCCTTGAGGTAGCGGACGCGTGCAGCGGCATA
>JACRCJ010000170.1 GCA_016219075.1 Deltaproteobacteria bacterium
CGAGGATCAGGCCGCATGGATGCGGCCGGAAGCGAGGGCGTGCGGCTGGAATGAGGAGGCAGGAAGCCGACGATTGGAAGCCGAATCCCCTCGCTCACCCCATTTTTTTATCACTATGATAAAAAGGGATTCGAAAACGCCCGAGCGCCGAGCGAAGCGAGGATCAGGCCGCATGGATGCGGCCGGAAGCGAGGGCGTGCGGCTGGAATGAGGAGGCAGGAAGCCGACGATTGGAAGCCGAATCCCCTCGCTCACCCCATTTTTTCTTCCCGGAACAACCCTCAGACTTCCTCCTGACCTTTTTGCCTCTCTATCTCAGTGTCTGTGCCGCCCTACCCGCAGCCGGCCTCTCCGGCCTTCTTTTCGGCCCGCGGCGCGCCTTGGCTGAAAACCCCGGAGCGCGGGCCTCGGCCTATGGGACCCAGCGGAAAAACAAGGGCTTCGGGGCATGAAAAAGGCTTAATTTTTTCTGGCGCAAACCCCGCCGTTATGATATTATATTAATTTAAATCTTCCCCCTATGGTCTACAGAGAAATCCTGATAAAAAACCGAATATTCGGAAATAACCATACTTAAACGAAAGGGTGTGTCGCCTTGAAAAAAGACGAGAGCAAAGAGACGGTACCGGGCGCAGAAGGGGCCGCTTACGACGAAAAATCCATCAAGGTCCTCGGCGGTCTTGAGGCCGTCAGGAAAAGGCCCGCGATGTACATCGGCTCCACGGGAGCGATGGGCCTGCACCACCTTGTATACGAGGTCGTGGACAACTCCGTGGACGAGGCCCTGGCCGGGCATTGCCAGAACATCGACGTGATAATACACGAGGACAACTCTGTAACCGTAATAGACGACGGCAGGGGCATCCCGGTAAAGATGCACCCGGAGAAGAAAAAACCGACGGTCGAGGTCGTTCTTACGGAGCTTCACGCCGGAGGAAAGTTCGAGAACAAGGCGTATAAGGTCTCCGGGGGGCTTCACGGCGTAGGCGTCACGGTCGTGAACTTTTTGTCCGAGTGGCTCGAGGTCGAGATAAAGAGGGACGGACAGATCTTCAAACAGAGATACCAGAGGGGCAAGCCCGTGAACCCCCTGACCGTAGAGGGCAAGTCGAAGAAGTCCGGCACCACCATCACCTTCAAGCCGGACCCCGAGATATTCGAGGTGACCGAGTTCAGCTTCGACACTTTGAGCCAGAGGCTCAGGGAGCTCTCCTTCCTCAACGCCGGCATACGGATCACGATAAGGGACGAGAGGAGCGAGAAGTTCCACGAGTTCCAGTACAGCGGCGGCATCGTAAGCTTTGTGGAGCACCTTAACAAAGCCAAAAACCCGATACACCCCAAGGTCGTCTATATCTCCGGCGAGAAGGAATCGATACAGATGGAGATGGCTCTCCAGTGGAGCGACACCTACAACGAGAACGTCTACTCCTACGCGAACAACATAAACACCACCGAGGGCGGCACGCACATGGTGGGCTTCAAGAGCGCGCTCACCAGGGTGGTGAACAGCTACGCCGCCTCAAGGGGCCTGCTTAAAGACATGAAGGAGTCGCTCCAGGGCGACGACATCAGGGAGGGGCTCACGGCCGTAATAAGCGTGAAGCTCCCCAACCCCCAGTTCGAGGGGCAGACCAAGACCAAGCTCGGCAACAGCGAGGTCGAGGGCTATGTGAAGTCCATCGTCAACGACAAGCTCTCCGTCTTCCTCGAGGAGAACCCGGCCGTGGCCAAGAAGATCATACAGAAGGCCGTGGAGGGCGCGAGGGCCAGAGAGGCGGCCAGAAGGGCGAAGGACATCATACGGAGGAAAGGCGCGCTGGACTCTTCGTCGCTGCCCGGAAAGCTCGCCGACTGCCAGGAGACCAACCCGGCCCTGAGCGAGATATTCATAGTCGAGGGCGACTCCGCCGGAGGCTCCGCCAAGCAGGGCAGGGACAGGAGGTTCCAGGCGATACTGCCCCTGAAGGGAAAGATATTGAACGTCGAGAAGGCCAGGTTCGACAAGGTCCTCTCGAACGAAGAGATACGGACCATGGTCATGGCTCTGGGGTGCGGGATAGGCAACGACGACTTCAATCCCGAAAAGCTCCGCTACCACCGCATCATCATAATGACCGACGCCGATGTGGACGGCAGCCACATAAGGACGCTCCTTCTGACTTTCTTCTACCGCCAGATGAAGTCTCTGGCCGAGAACGGCCACCTCTACATCGCCGAGCCCCCGCTCTTCAAGGTGAAAAGGGGCAAGGAAGAGCGCTACCTCAAGGACGACTCCACGCTTGAGGACTTCATATTCGAGCAGGCCCTCGACGGGCTCTCGGTGGTCCCCGGCGGGGCCGGAAAGAAGGCGGCCGTGCAGGGAAAATCCCTCATAACGCTCCTTAAAAAGACCGCCCGCTTCCAGCGCTCTCTCGGAAGGATGGAGAAAAGAGGCAGGGATGCCGGGGTCATCGGCGCGCTCTCGCTCCTGGACACCTCGGCGGTGGACACCGCCGACCAGTTGGAAATGGACGCTCTGGCCGAAGGGATCAAAAAAGAGCTCAAGTCGCTCACCGGGGGCGAAAAATACGACATCACGACCCTGAAAGACGACTCGGGCCACTCGTTAAAATGCGTCTCGAGGAAAAACGGCATCCAGACCGAGACGGTCATAGACAAAGAGTTCCTCAACTCGCCGGAGTTCCTCGACATACGGGCCGCGGCCAAAAGCCTCAAGGAAGCGGGAGAGCCCCCGTTCACGCTCAAGAGCGCGGACGCCGAGACGGAGATAAAGACATCCAGGGGCCTTATGGAATATGTCATCGAGCTCGGGAAAAAAGGGCTAAACATCCAGAGGTACAAAGGCCTCGGAGAGATGAACCCTGAGCAACTATGGGAGACGACGATGGACCCCGAGAAGAGAATATTAAAGCAGGTCAGGGTCGAGGACGCCTTCGAAGCCGACGCGATATTCACCAGGCTCATGGGGGATGTCGTGGAGCCGAGAAGAGAGTTCATAGAAAGCCACGCCCTGGAGGTGTCGAACCTCGACATATGAACCCTCCCCGGCCTTAAAAAACCACGGGCTTTTCAGAGCGTTGAAAATAAAGGGAGCCATGCCAAAACAGAAATCACAGAGGATCGGCCTGTACATAGATGTCGCCAACATCACGCGTAACGGCGGCTACGGCATGAGGTTCGACGCCCTCCGTGACTTCGCCTGCAGGGACAGCGGGGAGCCTATAAGGCTTAACGCCTATGTCGCCTACGACGAGGAGCGGGCCAAGACCGACCGCGAATACAGGGATAGGACCTTCAACTTCCACTCTACGTTGAGGGACTACGGGTTCAAGGTCATCGAAAAGACCGTCTCGTGGTATGTGGACGAGGCCGGGAACAGGTTCGGCAAGGCCAACGCCGACCTCGACATGGCCGTTGACGCGCTCCTTCAGTCGGAAAACCTCGAAAAGGTAGTCATGGCTACGGGCGACGGCGATTTCATACAGGTAGTGCGGGCGCTGCAGAACAAGGGGTGCAGGGTCGAGGTCGTGGCGTTCCAGAACGTCTCTTCCAACCTCAAAAGAGAGGTCGACCTCTTCATGTCGGGCTACCTGATACCGAACCTCCTTCCGGTGGAAGGGGCTGACCCGAAGAAGAACTGGGGCGATGTCGGCTCGCGCGTGCGCGGGATCTGCTACACATACAACCACTCGAAGAACTTCGGCTTCATGCGCTACCTCATCAAGATAGGCCCCGGACTATGGATAACAGACACCCGGAGGACCGAATCCCCGTACGGCACGGCCTTCGCTCACGAGTCGGCCTTCACGGGGACGGATATAAACCAGCTGCCGAGCCGCGAGATGGTCTTCGAGTTCGACATCGTCCAGGGCGAAAAGGGGCTTCAGGCGGCGAACATCGTCAGGATATTCCCCTGACGCGTTTTATACGGAAAAGAGAAAGGCGGGCCCTTTGGGCCCGCCTTTTTTTTATTTCCCGGCGGCCTTGAACTTCCGTAGCGTTTAGGATGTTACGGAAAAATTCCCTGGCCGTCATTGCGA
>JACRCJ010000171.1 GCA_016219075.1 Deltaproteobacteria bacterium
AAGTCCGCGTAGAGGTACTTCATCCTTATGGTGTAGTCGCCGGTCTGCGACGACGGACTCACCTTTATATCAGGGGTCATGCGCATCTTGAACCAGGGGGTTATCTCCTTTCTTATGTTGATGTAGCCCCTCTGGAGCGTGAACCTGTTGTAGTTGGACTTCGTGGCCCCGCCCGTCTGGCCGAAGGAGTAATCGACAAAGGCCGTGGCGCCGATGCTGAGGCCCTTCAACCAGGTGGTCTTGCCCTGGACCTCTTCGGCCTCCTGGGAGGTGAGCGTCCCCTTGTCCACAAGCTTCTGCAAAAGCGGGTCCTTCACCTCGGCTGAGGCGAAGGCCGGGACCAGAAGGCCCAGACCCAGAGCCAGCGCGATCAATTTCCTTTTCATTCTCCACTCCTCCTTTTCTTATGTTTAAACTGCTTTTTCCTTTTTTCCCTTTTCAGATTGAGACCACATCTTTACATCTTCTTTTTTTGAATTCAAGAAGATTATGAGACCTTGTCGCGCGCCGTGAAAGAGGAAATAGGGATTGACACGGATTCGGCCATTCGGGTATATTCCAAATGCGAAACCGTCACCTTGCCGGGCCTTCACAATACCGGGGACCGGCCCTTTTTCAAGGTCAAAAACAAAACAAGGAGTATCTAAAGATGGGGACTAAGAAATCCGCTCAGATCATGAAGAAAGCCGTAAAACTCATACCCGGAGGCGTCAACAGCCCCGTGAGGGCCTTCAAGGCCGTAGGCGGACACCCACTTTTCATATCGAAGGCGAGCGGCTCGAAGATATTCGACGCCGACGGGAACTCGTACATCGACTACATCGGCTCATGGGGGCCGATGATACTGGGGCACTGCCACCCGTTGGTCACCGCCGCTTTAAAGAAGGCCCTCGACAGGGGCACCAGCTACGGCGCCCCTACCGAGCTTGAGGTCGCGCTTGCGGAACTCACGCTCAAGGCGTTCCCATCGATGGAGATGGTACGCTTCGTAAGCTCAGGCACCGAGGCGACGATGAGCGCCATAAGGCTTGCCAGGGCCTTCACGAAAAGGGACGGGATACTCAAGTTCGAGGGCTGCTACCACGGACACGCCGACAGCCTCCTCGTAAAGGCCGGAAGCGGAGCGGCCACGCTCGGAGTGCCGGACAGCCCCGGGGTCCCGGCAGACCTCGCCAGACATACCTATAACGCCGCCTACAACGACCTCGATTCCGTAAAGGCGGTCTTCGAGGCCGCCCCAAAGGGGATAGCCTGCGTGATAGTGGAGGGCGCGCCGGGGAACATGGGCGTTGTGCTGCCCAAGGAAGGCTTCATGGAGGGCTTGAGGAGGTTGTGCACGAAGTACGGCGCGCTTCTTATAATGGACGAGGTGATGAGCGGCTTCAGGCTCTGTTACGGCGGGGCGCAGAAGATCTATAACATCGACCCCGACCTCACCTGCCTCGGTAAGGTCATCGGCGGCGGGCTCCCCGTGGGCGGCTTCGGCGGAAAGAGAAAGATAATGGAGATGCTCTCGCCGTCGGGGCCGGTCTATCAGGCCGGGACCCTTTCCGGAAACCCCATCGCCATGACCGCGGGGATCGAGACATTGAAGCTCCTGCAAAAAAAGGGGATCTACGAAAGACTCTACAAGACGACCAATACGCTCTCGGACGGGATAGCGGCGATAGCGAAAAAAAGGGGCGTGCCCGTCCACACCGCCGTGGCGGGATCGATGTTCACGGTATTCTTCTCCGAAAAACCCGTTACGAACTGGTCGGACGCCGCGGGCGCTGACAGGGCGCGCTTCGGAAGATACTTCACGCGCATGCTTAAAAACGGGATATACCTTCCGCCCTCGCAGTTCGAGGCGGTCTTTGTCGGGCTCGCGCACACGAAAGAGGACATAGCGAAGACCCTTGAGGCCGCCGAAAAGACATTCAAGGGGCTCTAAAGTACTGGCGTACGGCGGGTTAAGTACTGGCGCCCGGCGGGTTTAAAGGTGCAACAATTTGCAATATGGGCTGGCTGTGACAAGCGGTCCGTTTTAGAAATTGCTGACCGCACGGTCCTGGCGTACGGGTGCTGGCGCACGGCTAATTAAAGACAAACTTTTTTGTCTTGTCTTTAACAAACCCAACGCGGGGCGTAGGGTGAGGGTACTGGCGTACGGCTAATTAAAAGCCGACCGTATACCCGCTAACGATGTGCCAGATCGAGACAAGTAAAATTGGACACCGCACGGTGGGCGCGAGCGGGGAGGAATTAAGCGCAGCGGTTAAGCGGGCGAAGCGCACGGGGCGGAGAGGCGGAAAGCGGCCAGAACCCTACCCCCAGGAAGCGCACGGCCACGCGTAAAAAGCCTCTACTGCAAGTGTCGATAATTTGGTTTTAATGAAATATCAGGGTTCAGGGTGCAACCCTGAACCTGCTTGAGACCAAGCGGGGCGTAGGGTGAGGGTACTGGCGCACGGCGGATTAAAGGGCGCACGCTTTACGGCAGGGGCCTTCTCGCAATCAGTTCGTTTCTAAAATTGCCGACCGCACGGTCCTGGCGTACGGCTAATTAAAAGACGATTTTATAGCCATTAGCAATGCGCATACTTGATAAAGCCCCCCGCCTTAAAAGACCCTGTACGCCAGCAAGAGCATGAAGGCCCCGAGGATGAACCTGTAGACGACAAAAGGCGTCATCGAAGAGCGCGTGATGAACTTAAGGAAGTAATGTATGGCGAGGTACGCCGCCACGAAGGCCACGACAAAGCCCGCGGCCACGGCCCCCCACGGGGTGTCCCACCCGTGATTTACCAT
>JACRCJ010000008.1 GCA_016219075.1 Deltaproteobacteria bacterium
CATGGCTGTCCGGACGCGGTATGAGAAAAGATATCGCGCGCGGGCACGCCGTATGTGCGCAGGATATGCTCGCCTGTTTTCAGGTGAAACCAGACATCGTAGTCGTAGATTTTGCAAAATGAGAGGAAGAATATGAAAAGGAAGACGCAACAGGTCAGGAAGTAAAAGACAGGTTTACGCTCAGACATTGCTTGTTCCCGTTCAGAGATGGAAGACAATGGGGTCCCTGAAAATATAAATACGAGTCAACCCGTTCTGAAATATTTTAAAGAAGCGGGTGCTCTCAGTCTAAGTTTCGTTAAAAGGGCGTACATAAAGAAAGCGAGGCCGCATCAGGCGGTTTAAAATTCTCCGCCATAAATGACTGAGAATTTTGATGGTAAGGAAGAATCATTTATATTTGCCACTCCTTGACCCGCCGCTAAAGCGACGGGGTTGCGGAGTGGCATACCCATTCAACAAAAAACTTGCGAAAGGCGGCGGCAGGCGGTAAGGAACGGAAGACCAAAAGGCCTTCCACAGGCATCCTTGCGAAAGGCGGCGGGAGGCGGTAAGGAACGGAAGACCGAAAGACCTTCCACAGGCATCTTTGCAATAATGGCGGGGCCGACGGGACTCGAACCCGCGCCCTCTGGCTTGACAGGCCAGCGTTATAACCGACTTAACTACGGCCCCGTTATCGAAAGACACCTTGAAAAAAATGGTAGGCGGAACAGGGCTCGAACCTGTGACCCCAGCCTTGTAAGGGCTGTGCTCTACCAACTGAGCTACCCGCCCGCAATCAAGCTCTTATTGTACCAGTAAAAAGCCGGCCAGGCAACAAAAAGAAGATCCTCAAAAGAAACCCCGTCAAAGGATGACGGGGAATCTTTTGAATCTTTAATTTTTAACAGCTTTCATGCCGCTTGTCAAGCAAATTGCTCCCTGGCGGCAAGAAAAGCCTCTTAGTGCCTGATCACAAGGTCGTTCTGAACCGGCGCTGGAGCCGGGGCCCCCTGCTCCTTGCTCTCAAACGGGGGCCTGAATATATCTTCCCTGCTCTTTATGCGCAGCGCCTTTATAAGCACCTCGTCCATGTGCTCGACCGGATGAGGGGTGACCTTCTTGAGTATCAGCGCGGGTATCTCTTTGAGGTCCTTCTCGTTCTCCTTTGGTATGAGGACATTGGGGATACCGGCCCTGTGAGCGGCGAGCATCTTCTCCTTCAAGCCGCCTATCGGGAGGACCTTGCCGCGTAGCGTTATCTCGCCGGTCATCGCAACGTCCTTTCTGACCGGGATGCGAAGAAGCGCCGAGGCTACGGCCGTGGCCATCGTGATACCCGCCGACGGGCCGTCCTTGGGTATGGCGCCCTCTGGCACATGTATGTGGATATCGAGCTTCTGATAGAAGTCCTTCTCAAGGCCGAACTCGTCGGCCCGGCTCCTTATGTACGTCATCGCGGCCTGCGCGCTCTCCTGCATGACATCGCCGAGTTTCCCGGTGATGATGAGCTTGCCCTTGCCGGGCACTAAAGCGACCTCTATGGCCAGGAGCTCTCCCCCCGCCTCTGTCCACGCAAGACCCGTGGTCACGCCGATCTCGTCGGCCCCTTCGACCGTGCCGTAGCGGAACGGAGGGACTCCGAGGAACCTGGACAGGCTCTTGAGGGTGATGGAGACGCGCGTCTCCTTGCCCTTCTTCAGGATCTCCTTGGCGGCCTTTCTGCACAGGGTAGCGAGCTGACGCTCAAGGTTTCTTACCCCGGCCTCTTTCGTGTATCTCCTTACGACAGAGAGTATCGTGGCCTTGTTAAGCTCCAGGTTGGCGGTCGTCAGGCCATGCATCTTGAGCTGCTTGGGCAGAAGGAACCTCTCCGCTATGTTGAGCTTCTCAAGCTCCGTGTAGCCGGGTATCCTTATGATCTCCATCCTGTCAAGGAGCGGATACGGGATGCCCTGGATGGAGTTCGCCGTGGTTATGAACATTATCTTCGAAAGGTCGTAGTCGCAGTCGAGATAATGGTCGTTGAAGGTGTGGTTCTGCTCCGGGTCGAGGACCTCAAGGAGCGCCGATGCCGGGTCTCCCCTGAAGTCGTGGCTCATCTTGTCGACCTCGTCCAGAAGGAAGACCGGGTTATTTGAGGCGGCCTTCTTAAGGGACTGTATGATCTTGCCGGGCATGGAGCCTATGTAGGTCCTCCTGTGCCCCCTTATCTCGGCCTCGTCCTTCACGCCTCCGAGGGAGAGGCGCACGAAGTTCCTGCCCGTGGCTTTCGCTATGGACTTGGCGAGCGAGGTCTTGCCGACGCCCGGAGGCCCTACGAGGCAGAGTATCGGCCCTTTCATCTCTTCCACGAGCCCTCTGACGGCCAGGTACTCGATGATCCTCTCTTTTACGGCCTTCAGTCCGTAATGGTCCGCTTCAAGGACGCGCTCGGCTTCCGTGATGTCCTTTTTCTCCTCGGTCTCGAAGTCCCACGGGAGGCTTACGAGCCAGTCTATGAAGTTTCTGGATACCGTGGCCTCTGCCGACATGGGGGACATGAGACGAAGCTTCTTGATCTCCTGCTTGGCCTTTTTCATGGCCTCCTTGGACATCTTCTTGGTCTTTATCTTGTCCTCGAACTCCTGCAGTTCGCTCTTGAACTCGTCTTTCTCGCCGAGCTCTTTCTGTATGGCCTTCATCTGCTCGGAGAGGTAGTACTCCTTCTGGGTCTTCTCCATCTGGCGTTTGACCCTCTGGCGTATCTTCTGCTCGACCTCGAGTATCTCTATCTCGCTCTCCATGATGCTGTATAAGCGCTCAAGCCTCTTGGTCGGGCTCGGTATCGTAAGGAGGGCCTGCTTGTCCTCGAGCTTCACCGTAAGGTGGGAAGCGATGGTGTCGGCAAGCCTTGAGGGGTCCTCGATGGACGACACACTCATTATCATCTCGGGCGGGACCCTCTTGTTGTACTTCACATAGGTCTCGAAAGACTTCACCACCGAGCGCACAAGCGCCTCTGTCTCCACGGTCTCGTCGACGACCTCTTCGACGTCCTCGACGCTGACCATAAAGCACTCGTCTTCGGAGACGAACTCCTTTATGCGGGCCCTTCTCTTGCCTTCGACCAGCACCTTGACGGTCCCGTCCGGGAGCCTCAGGAGCTGTAAAATCGTGCCGAGCGTGCCTACCTCGTAGATATCGTCCTGGGCCGGCTCTTCGGTCTTGGCCTTCTTCTGGGCGGCGAGAAGGATCGATTTATCGTTCCCCATGGCGTGTTCAAGGGCCTTTATGGACTTCTCCCTTCCCACGAACAGCGGCACGACCATGTAGGGGAATATGATTATATCTCTTAACGGTATTAACGGGATCACCAATTTTTCTTTCTTCAAGTCTCTTCCTCCATTTATCCCTCTTAAAAAGGAAAACATTGTCCTTTATCCTCGTCCTGCCGGTACAGGCGGGCCCGTCAGGCCGTCTCGGCCCTGTTTCCGTAGACTATGATGGGTTTTGCCTTCTCGAAGATCACATCCTCGTTTATGATGCACTCCTTGATGTTCGGCTGCGAAGGCAGCTCGTACATCGTCTCGAGCATGACGTTCTCAAGTATCGCCCTCAAGCCCCTGGCGCCGGCCTTTCTCGCCATCGACTCTTTCGCCACGGCCGAGAGCGCCCCGTCCGTGAATTTAAGCTTTACATTCTCGAACTCGAAGAGCTTCTGGTACTGCTTTATGATGGCGTTCCTCGGCTCCGAGAGTATCCTTACGAGGTCCTTCTCGCTAAGCTCGTCGAGGACGGCCACCACCGGGAGCCTTCCCATGAACTCCGGTATGAGCCCGTACTTAAGGAAGTCCTGCGGCTCGACATCACGCATCATCTTGCCGATGTTCGGCTGAACTACCTTCTTGGCCTCCGAGTTGAACCCGACGGTCCTCTTGCCTATCCTCTGGGAGACTATGGTGTCAAGCCCGGTGAAGGCCCCTCCGCAAATGAAAAGGATATTGGAGGTATCGACCTGCAGGAACTCCTGCTGCGGGTGCTTCCTGCCGCCCTTGGGCGGGACATTGGCCACCGTTCCCTCGATTATCTTCAAGAGGGCCTGCTGCACGCCTTCCCCGGAGACGTCCCTTGTTATTGACGGGCTGTCGCTCTTCCTTGAGATCTTGTCGATCTCGTCGATATAGACGATGCCTTTCTGGCACCTCTCTATGTCGTACTCGGCGTTCTGCAGGAGGCTTAGGATTATGTTCTCCACGTCCTCGCCGACATAACCGGCCTCTGTCAGGGTGGTCGCGTCGGCTATGGTGAACGGCACATTCAATATCTTGGCGAGCGTCTGGGCAAGGAGCGTCTTGCCGCTTCCGGTGGGGCCGACGATAAGGATGTTGCTCTTCTGAAGCTCGACATTCCCCAAAGCCACCCTCGACTCGATCCTCTTGTAATGGTTATGAACGGCTACCGAGAGGACTTTTTTGGCGTGGTCCTGGCCTATCGCATACTCGTCAAGCACCTTTTTGATCTCGGCGGGCTTGGGTATGGAATGCTCGCGTTTCTTGAACTCCTCTTTTTCATACTCCTCGGCGATGATATCGTTACAGAGCTCTATGCACTCGTCACAGATATACACCATCGGTCCGGCCACGAGCTTCCTGACCTCATCCTGCCCTTTGCTGCAGAACGAGCAGGTCAAATAACTCCCGCCTTTTTTATTGACTGACATCTGTTTCTCCTCCAGGCTTTGCTCAGCCGGAAAACCGATGGCCTTCCGGGTCTTTCTCACCGGGCCTTTCAGCCCTTGAAAAATCTAATTACTTCAAACGGTTAGAGAGACAAACGCCTACTTCTTGGTCTGTTCCGGCGATGGCCGTTTATCTATCACCTTATCAATTATACCATATTCCCTGGCCTGAGTCCCGCTCATAAAGAAATCCCGCTCCGTGTCCCTGTGTATCTTCTCAAGAGACTGGCCCGAGTGCCTGGAGAGGATCTTCGACAACTCCTCTCTTATCCTCAGTATTTCCTTGGCCTGGATGTCGATCTCGGTGGCCTGTCCCTGGGCCCCTCCCAGGGGCTGGTGTATGAGTATCCTTGAGTTGGGCAGGGCGAAACGCTTCCCTGCGGCCCCTCCGGCCAGAAGAAGCGCCCCCATGCTGGCGGCCTGCCCGATGCAGATAGTCGAGACATCGGGTTTCACATACTGCATGGTGTCGTAGATGGCAAGCCCCGCGCTTACAAGCCCGCCGGGCGAGTTGATATAGAGGTGGATGTCCTTATCAGGGTCTTCTGATTCGAGAAAAAGGAGCTGGGCTACTATAAGGTTTGCGATATTGTCGTCCACTCCGCTGCCGAGGAACACGATCCGGTCTTTTAATAACCGCGAGTAGATGTCGTACGCCCTCTCTCCGCGGCCCGTCTGTTCCACTACCATCGGGATCAAAGTCATATCCCCTCCCACTATGTTTTTTTAACGGTATGAAAACCCCGGGTATGAAAGACCCGGGCAGTCTTTGAAGTCCCGCGAAGATCGTTTTTACCGGTCCACGGACAGTCCCGCGCATTCAGGCCCGGCTGTCTCCGGGTCAGGACGAGACCCTGCGGGCGCCCCGAAGGGCGCCGGACGGCGGCCAACAGGGGCCGCCGCATCGAGACATTTCATCGTCCTAAAATTATATCGGATAAAAACGGCGTAACTTCAGTCTAAGAGGCGGAAATACTTGATTCGATAATGATATCAAATACTTTCTCGTGCTTCATGCCGTCTTTTATGACATCCAGCGCGCCTTCCTTCCGTATCCTGTCCATGAGGGCCTCAAATGTCACATTCCTTGTCATGGCGATGTTCCTTACCGCCGTGTCCGTCTCGGCCTCCGTCACCTGGACATTCTCCTTTGCGGAGACGGCGTCAAGGATGATGTCCTCCTTGACCGACCTGACGGCCATCTCGCGGTACTTCTCTCTGAGCTGCTCGGGCGAGAGCTTTTCGTCTCCGGGGTTGACGTTGCCCTGCCTCATGCTGTCGATGATCCTGTTAAGGATGAGCCCGAGGTACCTGTTGACGAGAGAATCGGGGACCTCGAACCGGTGCTTTTCAATGAGCTTGTCGAGGATCTGGGTCTTCAGGCTCTCTTTTTCGTGGGTCTCCTTCACCTTCACAAGCTCGTCTTTCACCTTCGTCCTCAAGGCTTCGAGGCTGTCGCACTCCATGTCCCTGGCGAACTCGTCGTCGAGCGCCGGGACCGTCTTCTCTTTCACCGATTTGACGGTTATCTTGAAGACGGCCGTCTTGCCGCCGAGCCCCTGTTCGCTGTAGTTCTCGGGGAAGGTTATGTCGGCGTCCTTGGAGTCGCCCTTTGAAACGCCCGTCAGGGCTTCGTCAAAGCCCGGCAAAAGCGTCTTTTCGCCGAGTACTATCGAGTAGTCATTGGTCTTGCTGTGCTTTATCGGTTTTCCGTCAAGGAACGCCTCGAAGTCCACCACTACCATGTCGCCGGCCCCGGCCGCCCTGTTGACTTCCTTGAACTCGCTCTTCGCCTCGGCGAGCCTCTTAAGCCCCTCCTCTATGTCCTTGTCCGAGACCTCGATAGAGCTCTTTTTAAGCCCCATGCCCTTGTAGTCGTCGACATTGACCTCAGGGGTGACTTCAAGCGTGAGCGTGTAGACGAATTCCTTCTCCTCTTCGAGCTTCTTGGTATTTACGTCGATCTTGGGCATCTCCACGGGGGCGAGGCCCTGGTCCCTGAGCACCTCTATGTATGTAGACTCGATGAGCTTTTTTGTGGCCTCTTCCCTCACATGATCGCCGAACCGCGACTTCAGGATATTGATAGGTATGGCGCCTTTCCTGAAACCCGGGACCTGCACCGTAGACTTCAGCGACTGGAAGCCCGAGTTCATCTCCTTGTTCACCGTCTCGGCCGGAACCGTTACCACCAGCTTCTTTTTTACCGTGCTTAGATCCTCGAGTTGTACCTTTGTCTTCTGCATTTCACCTTTCCTCTGCATATTATTCTTTTTATTTTTAACAGTTCTGAAACCCCCGGGGTCTTAATCCCAAAGAGGGTTCATTTAAAATTCTCCGCCATAAATGACGGAGAATTTTGATGGTAAGGAAGAATCATTTATATTTGCCACTCCTTGACCCGCCGCTTTAGCGACGGGATTGCGCAGCGGCATACCCATTCAAACCCTTGTGCAAAAATCAATTGGTGCGAGAGGGGGGAATCGAACCCCCATGGTTGCCCACCAGATCCTAAGTCTGGCGCGTCTGCCAGTTCCGCCACTCTCGCGTCCGACGAGAATGGTATAAGCTAAAACATAATCTGTGCCCTTGAATGAGCCGTTTTTTTGTATTGAGCGTTACGGGGTCGTAAGCGGAGTGCGTTCCGGAAAGAGAAAGGGGGGCCAAGCCCCGGCAATACCATCCTCCGCAAAAAAGGCGTGTAACCGCCTGAAAAGGCTCTAAAACGGCAAAAGGTCTTCTGTATTATAAGTGATTAACACCGCCCTTGCAACAAAAAAGGTTCCCGGCCGGGGCCGCGGACGGCAGGGCTAAACGGGCCTGCCGTCAGGACTATTTTTTAAGTTTGAACCTCTTGACGCCTTCCGTGAGCACCGTATTGGACCCGGCCATCTCTTCCACGGCCTTATCCGCCTGCATGGCGCGCTCTATATTGGCTACAGAGACCTTTCTTACCGCGTCTATCGCCTCAAGGACCTTTACCGTGTTCCTGCTCTGCTCCCTGACGACATTATTGATGTAGACGACCATCTTGTTCACATCGTCTATGGTCGAGGTGATCTGCTTGTTGGCCTCTACCTGCGCCCTTGTGGAGCCCTTGACCCTGTAGGCTATCTCGGCCATGCGCTCGGTGGCCTTGGTTATGAGTTCGCTCCCTCTTGCCTGCTCCTGCGTGGCGTTGACGATCCTTCTGCTCATCTCTGCGACCTTTTCGGTGGCTTCCATGACCATGCGGCTCTGCCGGGCCTGTTCAGCGGACGCCCTGGCTATATCTCTTACTCTGGTCGTGGAGCGAAGGGCCGATTCGACTATCTTTTTAAGTCCCTCTCCCGCCTCCACCGAGAGCTTCGCGCCCTCTTCGACGGACTCAAACCCCCTCTCCATCGATTTAACCGCCCTGTTGGACTCTATCTCCACGGCGTCGATTATCTCGGTGACCTCCTTGGCCGAGGTCGATGTCCTCTCGGCAAGGTCCTTTATCTCGTTGGCCACTACCGTGAAGCTCTTGCCGTACTCGCCGGACTGGGCCGCGATTATGGCGGCGTTCAGGGCCAGGAGGTTCGTCTCCTCGGCCACGTCCCTTATGACATCGAGGATCTTGCCGATCTCCTTGATCTTTTCAGAGAGGTTGTTGATGATGAGCGTGGATTCCTGCGTTATCCCCTTTATCCTGTCTATGCCGTCTATGGTGCTCTCCACGGTCTCCATGCCGGCTCTGGCGTCCTTGATGACCTCGTCGGCGAACCTGGAGGCCTCGGCGGCGTTGGTCTCCACCTCCCTGATCCTGGCGTTGATCTGGGCCATGGATGAAGAGACCTGGGTGACCGAAGACGAGAGGTTCTCTATGTTTTCGGATATCTCCCTGATCGAAAACGACATGTCCTTGGTGGAGAGCGCCGTCTCGTCAACGCTTGTGAAGAGATACTCCATGTTGTCGACGACCTCGTTTATGGAGGCCCCGAGCTCAAGAAGCGACCCGGAGCCCAGCTCCACGGACGCCGTAAGGGCCTCGGTGTACCGGGCAATGCCGGAGATAGAGGTGTTGATATCGCCCATGTTCGAGCCTATCGAGTCGAGCGAGGCGCCCTGCCTGTTGGAGCCTTCAAGCACATGCCTGCTCATCTCGCGCACATGGCTTGAGATGTCCACGGCCTCGTCCGATGTCCTTCTTATGTCCTCGATCATCCGGTGGAGGTTTCTGACGACCTCGTTGGTCTGCCTGCTCAGGTCCCCTATCTCGTCGTTCGTGTCCACGGAGGCCGTGCTCGTAAGGTCCCCCATGGCGAGGTGCTTGGTCGTATCGACAAGGTCGACTATGGGGGAGGTGACGACCTTCCTGATGAAGGCGAGGCCCACGAGCCCCATGGCCAGTATCACGCCGAAGCCGTAGCCTATGGAGCGCCAGATATCGGCCATCGCCGCCGCCATCTCGCTCTCTATGGGAATAGTTATCTCAAGGCCCCCGACGACATCCCCGATCTTGAAATCCCTCCTCGGGCTCGTCGGGTATGAGTTATGGCAGTCAACGCAGGTCTGCGAGGTGGCCACATCCGGGATCATGTACCTTACGGACTCAATGCCCATGTACCGCTCGAAGCTGAAGTGCCGGGTATCGGAACCGCTCATGAAAAGCTCAAGGGCCTTTTTCTGGAAGGCGTCCTTGGGCCCGTTCGCCGCGTTTATCGGGTTTAAGCTCAATATCTCCATGCGGAAGCCGCCCTCGGTGCCTATCGACTCGGAGATCTCCTTGGTGAAGGTGGCCGGAAGAGGTATGGCGTTTTCGGTGTTTTGGTAGTTGCTCGTGACGGTAAGTCCGGCCTCGAGCGCCCTTTTGACGATGGTGGAGGCGTAGAACTGCCTGTCCGCGGCAATTTTTCTCGACAGGAAACTCGCGGTCGTGAGAGACATCCTCCTTGTCTGCTCTATCCTCTCCTTGTAGATGTAGACGCTGTAGATGCCGAAGATCACGGCCCACACCAGAGCGGCGAAGATCAATAATTTACCCCTGATACCGAATCTCATCCGTTCCCCTTCACATATACCTTTAAGGGCAAGCTCAGCGGCGCTTTTTTATAGAGTGGTTAAGAGGAATTCCCAAAAGAATTTGCTTCTCAGCCGTGCGATTATTTCTATCTATTTCTATCGGCTCACCGCGCGGCAAACTGAAGTCTTTTAAGCGTCCGAACGGTCCGTCCGCGGCGCTTGAAAAACGAAAAAACCCTGTAATTTGGCCAAGATACGGCACTAATGCCCTTAAACCTTAAATGATATAGCAAAGTAGCCGGTTTTACAAGGTTTTTTTTGGCTGGAGAAAGGTTGAAGCGCGGGGCAGACCCCGGAGACCGTAAGGGGCCGGGGGTGGCGGGCTCTGAGGCAACGGTCATTCGAGGACGAGCATGTTAGCCTTGTCGTCGAACCAGACGACCTTTATCTCCCGGGGCTTAAAGTCCACGGTCTCATCAAGCGAGAACTCCGCCTCTGTGGTCCTCTCCCTGTCGTACATCCTTATGGAGACCTTATGGGGCCCCGGCGTTACCGTGAACTCCTCATATATATATGAGGCCATATCCTTTTTAATGCCTGTCGGCGAATATTCGCGGTCGAGTATCACCCTGCCGTCGATTCGAAGCGCCACCGCCACGGGGTACCTCTCGCGCGGACATCCGGTAAGCGCCCCGATGTTCATCTTGACCCGGCCTTCGGTCTTGAGGGATTCACGGTAACTCTCGCCAGCCTTCTTGATAAGCTCGGCCTCGTCGCAATCGACCACCCTTTTACCCGAGTGCTTGAACCCGATCTTGAGGGCCGAAGAGTCAGGGGGAAAGTACCTGTACGGCAGGGACGAGAGGAAAAAGACCGGGACTCCGACGAGACAGAGCACAAGGGTTACCTTGACGAGCGCGCCTATGTTCAAGGGCTCCTTCACCCTGTGAGCGGCAACGCCTTCCTTCTCTTCTTCGGACTTTTTACGCTTCCATTCCCTCCAGAGTATGAAGAGAACGGGAAGCACGAACGCGAAAAGCACTGCGAGTATTATTATCATTAAAGGGGACTCCTGCCTTTAAGGGAAGCGTGGAACTCAATGAGGTCCGAGAAAAACTCTTCCTGCTCCACGGCCGAAAGAGAGGCGAACCTGACGCTATTCCTGTCTATGGACCTTTTTACGACAGGCGGTCTGGCTCCCGAGAGCCGGGCCGCGAACCACTCACTACCGCGCCTGAAGTCGCAGTCCCCGTGCCTGCATCCCGCCACATAGACCCCATCGAGGCCGAGGTTTTTCTCAAACGGTATCGCGAGCATCGAGGGCTGCACCATCCCTATGCAGGGCACAGGCACGACACGGGCCCATTCAAAGCCCTTCAGGCCGCCTTTTCCGTCAAGCATCCCGTCAAGCCGCGCCCCCTTGGCGCAGACGAAGACCATCACGCGCTTGTCGTGGGCGCTCTCCTTGAGCTCTCCGGCAAGCCTTCTTATCTCGGCCTTCACGGAGTCCTCGGTGATATCCGGGAGGTTTATGGCCCTGTAGTCGCAAGCGCCGACGCAGATGCCGCAGCTTGCGCACCTTTTGTCCGAGATCACGGCCTCAAGCTGGTACGGCATGCCGTCGGTTCTCTTGCGCATCTGTATGGCCTGGTACGGGCAGTCCTCCATGCACAACTCGCACCCCGTGCAGTTCTCAAGCGTGAGATGCGCCGCCGGGTGTCTCCGCGTGCGCGTAAGCCACGGCACCGCCCCGGCTATGAGCGTCAACGAGACGATAAAGACCCAGAGCGTGCGCTCGGACACGACCTTCAAAAACGGGAAGATCGTCATATAGAACCAGTCGAACGGTACTGCCTGCGTAAGCCCCTTAAGCTCCGCCGGAGGGGCGCTTGTGGCCGGCTTCAGGAGCGACAGTATGAGCAGCATTATCAACAGCCCGTAGGCCATCGTCTTCGGGGGGTTTATGACGGACTTGGTCACCCTCATTATGTGTATGAGTATCAGGATGAAGAGGAAGAATATGGAGTTGAAGTGGATGAAGAGCACAATATAGAAGAGCTGGTCCGTGAGGTTCTCAAGCCTCACGAAGTTAAGGCTCAAGGGGAGGCCGAATATGGGGAGGCTTTCGATAAGGCGGGCCGAAAGCGAGGCTACGAGCTTGGCCTTCTCGTCCCAGACCATCCAGTACCCGAAGATGCCGCCTATCCATATTATCCACGCCATCACTATTCCAGAGACCCAGGCCACCCACCTCCAGTGCTTGTACCTGTCGAGGGCGAAGCAACGCGCCGCGTGCAGAAGCATCGTTATGATGAGCCCGTCCGAGGCGTACCTGTGCATCGACCTCATCACCCCGCCGAGGTACCACTGGTTCACGGTGAGGTACTGGACCGAGTCGTAGGCCCCTCTTGCCGTGATGCTGTAAAAGAGGAAGAGGTAGATGCCCGAGACCAGTATCACCCAGAGGAAAAATATGCTTACGGCCCCGAGGTAATAAAACGGGTTGTACTCGGAGGTCGTCACTCCGTTTATTATCTTCTCGATCCAGAGCCACAGGACCGTAAGCGGCCCTGGCTTATTGAACTCTCTTTTTTCCATTTACGCTCTCTTTCGTACGGGGTCAGACCTTGCCCGGCTTTTTAAAGAAGCCCTTTATCCTTGTCCCCCAGACCGCGTAGACTATCGCTATCAAGACAAAGAGCTGGATGAAGAACCCGGCGAATACAGCGTAGTCCGGTATGTAGCGCCCGGTGTACGGGTCGTACTTGTAGCAGAAGTACTTTATCTTGTCGATAAGCGTGGCGTCAGCCCCGACATAGGCCTTGCCGGTTATAAGCTCATCGAGCCTGGCCTTGATGTTCCCGGACTGAGTCCTTAAGCTGTAGACCTGCTTGTAGATTGTCCCGTCGGGCCGTACGACGGTGGCCATGTCTATGTGGTCGAAGGTCCCGTCGTCCAGCCTCGAGTAGTAGAACCCGAACTGTGCCGTAAGCCTTTTCATCGTCTCCGCGTCCGAAGTGGCGAGCCTGAAAGTCTTTAAGTCCCCGGTGAGCTTCGTGCCGTACGCCTTGAGCTTCTCCGGGGTGTCGTTCGCCGGGTCGAACCCGATGGTGAGGACGTTGAACTTATCTTTGAACTTCCCTCTCGCCTCGTCGACGGCCTTCTTGAACTCGGTGGAGATCAGTGGGCAGACCATCGGACAGCTCGTGTATATGAAGCTCACGACAAGGGGACGACCGTCCTTGAAGTACTCGCTCAGGCGGAACCTTACCCAGTCCTGGTCCACAAGCTCGTAATCGTCAAGCTTTGCGCCCTCCGCCTTCGCGGACTTGTCTACGGCGGCCATGAGGGCCACCGGGTCGGCCTTCCCGGCCGAAACGGAGCCCGGTTGCTGGACCAGGAAGAGCAGCAGCATGAACGGCCCTAAAAGCCTTTTAAAAAGATACGACGCTCTCATCTGTCAAACCTCAAGTGTTTAAGGGCCGGCTCTCTGATGACAATTGCAGGGGTCGGCAACAATACCTTAGTAATTTTCTCAGATATTATAATAACAGCCTCAGAGGGGGCTGACCATGATTTTTATCAGTAAAAGTAAAAACTAATGGTTGTTTCGAAATTCCGAATCAATAAGCGCCCCGGGGAAAGAACCACCGGGACATTACGCGCAGGAATGTCCTGACAACGGAAAATTATAACATCAAAACGGCCTTAAATACAGAGCTGTCTACGGATCGTCCGCGGTTGACCGAGGACTGCGGCGGTTTTTCAGAACGCTAAAAATAAAATAAGACAGCCGGGCCGCTTAAGCGGCCCGGCTGTCTTATCGACTTCCCCCAGTGGGAAGCGTAGGGTCTGAAAAACCGTAGTCCAGTACCATCCGCGTTCCGGACGTTACTGCCGGAAAACGGTCCCCGCTTACTGGACCTCTTTCCCGAAGATTATCGAGCCGAAGGCGATAAGTATGTAGAGTATGCCGCCGATGGCCGCCAGAACGGCGCCAACGCCCATCATACTCATGAACATATCGACAGCCGGGTCGAAGGTGAAGGAGAACGGCGCGCCTGAGAAGGTCACGTCATAATGCCTTCTCGGGATGCCGAAAGC
>JACRCJ010000177.1 GCA_016219075.1 Deltaproteobacteria bacterium
CAAAAAAAATGCACCCCGAAGGGTGCATTTCAGTTCATTACCGGGGTCTCTTCTATCCTATGATCTTGTCTTTCACTATCGTGGGGGTTATGAATATGAGGAGTTCCTCCTGCGTGTCCGAGACGGACTTGCTCTTGAAGAGCCAGCCAAGTATCGGGATGTCTTTAAGGACCGGTATGCCCTTGTCGGTGTCGTTCTTGTCGGATATCACTATCCCGCCTATGACCGTGGTCTCGCCGTCTTTTACGAGGACATCCGTTGTGGACTCCTTCTTGTTGATGGAAGGCTGGCCCGAAGATGTCCTGAAGACGCCTATCGAGTTCCTGCTCGCCTTTATCTTCATGAGGACGCTGCCGTCAGGGGTGATATGCGGCGTGACGGTAAGGCTCAAGTTGGCGTCTATGAAAATGGTTTGCGTTCCGGAGGCGGAGGTCGTCTCGAACGGGATCGACTCGCCCTGTTCGATCTTCGCCTCCTTGTTGTCCATGGTGGTGATCCTCGGCCTTGATATCGTCTTCAGGCGCCCTTCCGACTCGCCGGCCGAAAGCCTCAAGTCAAGGATAAGGGGGTTGTTGCCCGCTTTTCCGAGGACGAAACCGAGAGCCCCGAGCGCGTTGGTGCCTGTCACCGGCAGGTTTACGGCGAAGTTCTGAGAGCCGTTTTTAGTGGCGAAAGCGGGTGCGGTATGCGTCGGCGGGGTCTGGCCCAATGTGGTGGAAGACCCGAATGTGTTTGTGCTTACATTACCGCCGGTCTGGTAATCGACGCCCCACTGTATGCCCAGGTCCCTTGAAAAACTGCTTTTCGCCTCTACTATCCTTGCTTCTATCAGCACCTGAGGGACCCTGGTGTCGAGTTTCTGTATGAGGTTGTCGGCCGACGCGATCCCCAGCCTGACGTCCTTTACGATCAGGGTATTGGTCCTGGCGTCGCTTGTGACGCTGCCCCTCTCGGTCAGGACGCCCTGGATCTGCTTGATGAGGTCGGCGGCGTTGGCGTAGTTGACGGGTATGAACTTGACATCGAGGTCCTCAAGCTTCTCCTGGGCCTTTTTGGAGGCGAGAAACGCCTCTTTCTCCTGCCTGATCTTGGCGGCCGGGGCGACCCTTATGACATTGCCGTCCCTCACGCTGTCAAGGTCCTTGGACTTGAGTATTATGTCAAAGGCCTGGTCCCACGGGACGTTTTTAAGCCTCAATGAGATCGTGCCCTTTACATCGTCGGAGGCGACTATGTTCAAGTTGCTCACCTCGGCGAGTAACCTCAAGACATCGGTCACATTGGCGTCCATCATGTCAAGGTCGATCCTCTTGCCGGTGTATCCCTTCTTTTCGGCCTCTTCGGCCGCCTGTTTCTTTACGGCCGCTAAAGCGGCGGACGGAGGAGGGATCTGGAAGTCGAAGTTCAAGGTGCCGTTTTCTTCCTTGACCTCGTAGGGCGTCTTGTCTGAAAGCTTCACGAGCACCCTGACGGAGGCGGGCTTCGTCGATTCCTGGTACGAGCTTATCGTAGCCACCGGGGTGTTGAGCTTTGTGGCGTCAAGCGTCCTGCTGAGCTCATCGGAGATAGAAGCGTCCTTGAGGTCCACGACCAGGGTCTTGCCGTCCTGGGACTCCTTTACGGAGTATTCGGCCCTGGCCGAGTTTGAGATCGAAAGTCTCGCTACGGCGCCGAGCTTCTTGAAGCTGACCTTTTCCACCTTTACGGCGGCCTCGGCGGGCTTTGCCGCCGGTACTTCGGCCATTACTTCAGGTTCGGCGGGCTTTGCCGCCGGTACTTCGGCCATTACTTCAGGCTCGGCGGCCGCCACAACGGCAGGCGTCACATGGGCGACCTGCGCCTTTTCAGCTACCGCGGCGTACGCCGTGTTTACTTCTGCCGCTGCCTCTTCCTTATCGGCTGCCACATTGGGCCCGAGCGTCACTATGACCGAATCATTGACCCTCTTTACGGAGTGCGGCGTGACGGTCTTGCCGGTCAGGTCAAACACCAGCCTTGATTTGTCCTTGTGTCCGCCGATCCTTACGGCCTTTACGAACTTTTCCTGTACCTTTACGGTGTTCCTGCCTACGGCGTTGTCCACTCCCCATATGTCCAGCACGATCCTTGAGGGCGTGGTCAGGTCGAATGAGTTATAGTTTCCGAGCAGGCCGTCGGCCGTGATCTTTATTACCGTGTTCCCGCCTTCCGTGGAGGACTCTACGCTCAGTATCCTGGTAGCCTGCTTCATCGGAGCGGGGGCCTCGGCTGCCTGCGCTTCGGGGGCCGCCGCCGGAGGCTCTGCCTCGACGGGAAGCGGTTCGGTCTTTATTTCATCCGATACGGACGCCTTTACGACTTCTCCGTTCTCGCCGCTCGCCTGAGCGGCCGCATCGGTTTTTTTGAGGCTCACCAGGATGCTGTTCTCCCCTGACTTCACATCATGGTCGACGCCTTCTTTTATGTTGATGATTATACGCCCGATATCCTGCTCTTCGCCGTAGCTGATGGCGGATATCGCGTTAAGGTAATCGTTGTTTATGTCCATGGAGGAGACTACCTTCGAGAGGTCGATCCCCGGCATGTCGACTATAAGCCTTGAGGGCTCCGTGAGCTTGAACACGGTGTATCTTACCGGGCCTGTAGTCCCTATCATCACCCGGTCGCCGTCGCCTACGACATTTATGTACTCAACGGAGACCTTGTCCTTCTTTTTCTCGGCGGCCGCGTCCTGTGTCTCCTGTTTTGTCTCAGGAGAGGCCGGTGTGTCTTTGGGGCCCGTTGAGGCGCAGCCGGTAAAGACCAGCAGGCTTGCGAGCATCAGGCCGCAGAGTCCGTGTCTGAACCGATTATCTGGTATATTCATAAACAACCTCCGTGACATCGATAGCTTAAATATGGGACGGCTTTATCGGCGCGCTGAACTGGCAACCGTACTGATACCGGCGGATTCTTACCTTGAGAACCTTTTGTCTTCTTCCCTGGCCGGAAGAGCCAGTTCCACATCGGCGGATGACACGACCTTTCCCGCCTCGTCGAGCGTGTGTTCCCTTACGGTCAAAGACCCGGGCATTATCCTTACGATCCTGCCGTCCCTGGACCCGAGCACGTCCCCGCTCTTTACTATGTACCTCTTGCCGTCAGGGGCCTGGAGCAGGGCCGAAGAGTTTGTGGGGGCCACGACGACCGCCAGAAGCTTGAACTGGCCGACCTCGCAGCACTCAAGAGGGCCCTTTATCTTTTTGGCCGTCTTGGCGCCCCTCAGGAGCACGATATGGCTCACAAAAGGGTTTCTTTCCTTTGAGGCCGGGGTCAGCTCATGGAGTTCCATCTGAGCCTCCGCCTGGCCGGCGGCCGGCGCCTGTGCCGCGGGCTTGGGCCTCGGGGCCGGGACGAAAGGCTTCTCCTCCTGAGCGCCGCATGATATCAAAAGAAACGGCAGAAAGGCTGCTAAGAAAAATATATGGAGTCTTTTGACCATTATTTTTTCGGCGCTCCTTCAGGCGGGCTTGGTATGAACCTGAATGTCGTTGCTACGAAACTCGCCTTTAAAACAGGCACCTTGTTCCTGTGCCCGAGCGACTGTATGTCCATCCCGCTGATATTGACGATCCTCGGCAGGTTGGCGACCTTCAAGCTGAAGTTATACAGGCTCTCGTACTGCCCCTCGACCTTCATGTTGACCGGGACCTCGGCGTAGAACCCCTTCTTTACCTCGCGTTCGGGCTTAAAGAGCAGGATCTTGAGGCCGGACTTCTGACCGGCGAGGCTGATGCCGTCGATAAGGTCGGGGATCTCCTTTTCGTTGGGCAGCTGCGCCACGGCGGCCTTCAGCTTGTTCTCCATCTCCTCTTTTTCCTTCAGGTACCTGGGGATATCGGCCGCGATGGACCTGTTCTCGGCGAGCTTCGCGTTAAGGTCCTGAAGGTTCACATTGAGGCGCTTTATCTCGTCTGACTTGGGGCCCGTAAGAAACCAGTATATCAGGCCCGCTATGACGATATTTATGACGATGAGTATCAGCACCCTCTTCTGAAGGGGCAGCTTCATCACCGAATCCAGGTTTATCTTTAAGGCTGGCATAGGTTACTGTCCCCCCCTGGACTGCTCGGCGGGCCTTTCAAAGGACTTCTCAAGCCGTATGGTAAAGTCCACTACATCGGCATCGGTCTCCTTCTCGACCGTCCTCTGAGCCACATCGAGCTCGACACTCCCGAGCTCCCTGTGCTTCTGAAGCCCCCTCATGAAGTCCGCCACCACCTCGTCGTCCGAGGCGTAGCCCTTGAGCGTTATAATCGCCCCGTCGTCCTTTATCGACGCGAGCCAGGCCCTTTCCGGGACGGAGTCGCTTATGGACCTGAAAAGCTTCGTGGGGCCGGTCCTGGCGTTCTCAAGGGTCTTTATTATGTTAAGCTTCTCCTCGACTATCCTCTTCTGTTCCTTTATCTTGGAGAGCTCGCCTATCTTCAGCTGAAGCGCGGCAAGTTCCTGGTTCCCGCTCTCTATCTCGGCCGCCGCGCTGTTTGCACGGCTACTGACGGACAGGTAAACCCCTACCGAGGCGGCGAAGACAAGGAAAGTCGCAAGAGCGGCCACCGTGAGCTGGAACCTGACGGATTCTTTTTTCTTTGCGGCCCTTACGGGCAGAAGGTTTATGCGGATCATCTGTCGGCAAACCTCCTTGTTGCGAGTCCGACGGCAACGCCGAAAAACGGGGCCTGCTCTTTAAGGGTTTCCTTGTCGAATGTCTTTGCGTTGACCTCGAGGTTCTTAAACGGGTTGGCTATCTCGATGGGTATGGTGGTCTTCTCCTGCATCAGGTTCTGCAGCCCCGTGACCTTCGATCCTCCGCCGCTCAGGTATATCTTGTTCACGTACGAACCCTGGCTGCCGCCGAGGAAGAAGTCAAGGGACCTCTTCACCTCGAAGGCCAGGTTGGTGGATATCGTCTCTATCGCCGCGGGCAGCGAGGCGTCGGCGCCGGGGGCCTTTTTCCCCACCTTCATCTCCTCGGCGTCCTTGAAGCTTATGTTCATCTGCCGCTGGATCTCTTCGGTGAACTGGTTGCCGCCCATGGGGATGGACCTTGTGAAGATCGTCAGCCCGCCGAGTATGACGCTTATGCTCGTTATGCTCGCGCCGATGTTGACCATGGCGATGTTCTCGCCGGGGGCCACCGGGTAGTTTATCTCCATCATGTTCTCAAGGGCGAACGAGTCGACGTCTATGACGACGGGGTTCAGGCCCGCTTCCTTGATGACGTTCGTATAGTCGTTGATGACGTCCTTTTTGACGGCCACGAGCATGACATCCATCTGGCCCCTGCCCTCTGTGTCGGCCCCCAGTATCTGGAAATCGATATTGACGTCGGTTATGGGGAACGGGATGTACTGCTCGGCCTCCCACTGGATGGATTCGGCGAGTTCGTCTTCGGTCATCGCCGGGAAGCTGACCTTCTTGATGATGACGGAGTGGCCCGTGAGCGAAGAGACGGCGTCCTTGACCTTCACGCCGTGCGCCTTTATAAGGTCCCTGAGCGTGTTCGTGACGGTCATGGCGTCGATGATGGAGCCGTCGACTATCGCCTCGGGGGGGAGCTCGGCCATGCCGAGCTTCACAAGCTCCCATCCCTTCTTGGTCTGGTTCATCTGCACGAGCTTTATGGAGCTGGAGCCGATGTCAAACGCCGCGACGTCCTTCTTCTTAAGGAACGGTAAGTTCATCTATCCCTCTTTAGTCGGAAAACACCTTGCCCTTCTCTGAGACCTTGAGACCGAGGGCCTGGATTATCTTCCTCTTGGTATCGACCCTGCACGGATACCCTCTTTCTATCCTGTCGATCGTCAATGGGGAGATACCGGCTTTTCTGGCAAGTTCGGACTTGCTCAGAAGCATGTTCTCTCGTATCTTTTTTAGATTATTTCGTGTCATTATTCAAGCACTAAAGTCACAAAGGTTTAAAAAAAGGTTTTTTTTAAATCTTGTTTAACAAATCACGCATACCTGATGCGGGATTGCCTAAATCTATTCCATAATTTAAAATTTGTCAATTCTTTTTTATAATTCAATCATAATTAGGTATAATTGACCCTATATGCCACTATAATTCTTTTTCGGCCAAAAAGGCTGTGACTTTAGTTTTTTTATTTTTTACGGGCTGAGTATCCGGGAGAGATAGAGGGCGGCTGGTTTGAAAAACGAGTTTTTTTGCTGACTGGTGCGGCTAAAAAAAGGCTCCGGAGGGTCCATCCCCTCCGGAGCCGCTTACGCTTTAAACGGGACCTCCCCCGGAGGCAAAGCCTGCGGGGGAGCCACGGATAAATGACTTAACAAGAAACACGGATGAAACTTTCGAGGGATAAAACGCCCGGGAAGACTTAAAGCCTCTTCCAGAGCATCGTGGCCGAGGTGCTTGTCTGGCGCGCCATCTCAAGCAATTCCTCCTGATCGTACTTGACCGTGACGGTCCCATTGAGAGTGACGGTGTTATTAGCCATTATCCCGCCCTCCACGTTGATTGTGCCTGAGATGGTCAATGTCCCCATGACATATATAAGCCCTTCCCACTTGACATTGCCTGATATCGTCAAGTCCCCGGTTACTATGAGGATGCCCTCGCCGTCGGGGACGCCGCCGGTTATGCTAACCGGCTTGCCTCCGGAGTTGTCTATAAAGAGAAGCGTGCCTTCCTGGTCTGTTACGCTGCCCCAGTTAGTCACGACGCCGTCGAGCTGGCCGCTTGACGGGATATCGTTGCCGGGGGCTGAACAGTTGGCGTTGGTGCAGGAGTGGACCTCGTCGGCGTATGTGGCGATGTTGGCAAGGGTGTCGCCGAGATAGGTCGTCATGTCGGTAGTCGCGGCCTTGTTGGGCGAGCACCCGCCGCTTAACATCGGGTCGCAGCCGCACCCGGGCGCCTGGACGACGCTGCCGGTAACGGTGTTCGAGCCGCCGTTGACGGCTATGCACGAGTTGGAATTTATCGCCTTGTCCGTTTCGGTATTGAGGTTGCTCTCTCCGAGGTAAGCCTCTATGGTCCGGCTGGTGCCGTTTGATGTGCCTGTCGAGACCAGCCTGTATGTCGGCAGCATCCCGTATTTTATCTGCGTGACCGTGCTGTTAAGGTTGAAGTCCTGCCCGTACATGACGATCTCGGCGGGACCGCAATTGAGAGTTGTCGGGGGGACCGCGGAGCCAACGCCAATGTTGTCTGGAACGGCGTTGCTGTCGCAGAAGCCCTCCGGGTTTGACTCGGTAAGGTACCTTACGGTGACCGTATAGTTCTGGTTTGCACCGAGCGTCCCAATGGTAGCCGCGCTGTAGCTGAAGTCCCTGCCCAG
>JACRCJ010000182.1 GCA_016219075.1 Deltaproteobacteria bacterium
CATATTCATACTCAAGGACGACGCATGGCTCGACGAGTTCTCGGAGAAGTACCCGAAAGAGGTAGGCGTGCCGTTCCACTGCCTCATGAGGGCGAACCTCCTGACCGAGCCGATACTCCTGAAACTAAAAAAAGCGGGCCTCAAATCCATGTCCATGTCGATTGAAAGCGGCAACGACAGGATAAGGAACGAGGTCTTGAAGAGGAACATGACAAGGGAGACGATGATCGCGGCCTTCGACCTCTGCCACAAGCACGGGGTCCCGACATTTTCCAATACGATCTTCGCGATACCCGGCACGACTTTTAAAGAGGACATAGAATCCCTGGACCTGAACTTGAGATGCCGGGTCACGCTCGGCGAGTTCCCTCTTTTTTTCCCGTACCCGGAGACCGAGCTCGCCGGATACGCGATCGAACGGGGGGACTTCGACGGCGACTTCGACAAGCTCCACATGAGCTACCAGTCGGCCTCTCCCCTTAAGTGCTTCAGCGAAAGGGAGAAGCTCCTGCAGCAGAACCTGTCGCTCCTTGCGACCGTCTGCCTGTGGAAGCCGTCTTTAAGGAACCTGATCGTAAACCACCTTATAAAGCTCCCCTTAACGAAGACATACTTCCTCGCCTACTACCTCGTGAAGGCGTATCTCGTGAAGACGAAGATATACCCGATGAAGTTCTCCTTCATAAACACGCTCAGGGGGATATACGAAAGCTTTGCGCTTGAGAAGTTCAAGCACTCGGAGTGAGAGATGAGCCCCAGGGACCATGTGATATACGGTACCGTTGCCGCCGCCGCGCTCTATCCTTCGATAGGGACCGATGCCGTTTATTTCTGGGCCGCCTCCTTCCTGATAGACATCGACCACTACCTCGACTACATCTACCACAACGGCTTCACGGACTTCAGCTTCAAAAAGATGTTCGACTACCATAACGCGCTTGACAGGTTCTGGCACTCCCCGGAGTTCTTGAACCTTGAGATATTCCATACAATAGAGTTCCTGGCCGCGCTCTACTTCGTCTCCCTCTGGACGGCCTCCGGCGCTCTTCTCTCGGTGTTCTTGGGTTTCGTCTTCCACTCGCTCCTCGACATCATATACCTGTCGAAGCACGGGGTCTTTTCCATTCGGGCCTACTCGTTTACCGAGTATTACATAAGGAGAAGACGGCTCGTGGAGATGGGGTATTGCCCCGGCGACATATATCGCGAGGCCGTAAGGATAGTAAACGGAGAAGACGGCAAAGAACGGGGTTGAAAAAGGCGGACCGGGCGGGGCCTTGAAATGAACCCTCATGGGGCTGAAAATCCCCGGGGGTTTTCAGGACGGTAAAAATAAAATATTTTAAAACCCGGCTTTTTAAGTTAAAATAACCTGGATTTGTACTGCTCAGGTGCCCAGGAAGGGATCGCAATGGCAAAAGAAAAGGTCCTCATCATAAAACTCGGTTACTCCGAGACTCTCGTCGGAGAGATCAGCAGGAAGACAAGCCTCGGAGACGTGCTCCGTTCCACTGTGCTGCTTCCTCTCTTCAGGGACGCCGCCGTCACATGGCTCGTAGACGAAAAGGCGGTCCCGCTCCTCAAGGGCAACCCCTGCATAGAACGGATCATGCCCTACGACCTGACGACGGTACTCCAGCTTAAGGCCGAGAGGTTCGACACCATCATAAACCTCGAAAAGGTCGCCGGTATCTGCGCCTTCTCGGATTCGCTTTCCGGCTGGAGGAGGTACGGCTTCAGGTTCGACCCGGAGAGCGGCACCGCCAAGGCATACGACGGGAGCCAGCATGTTCTCGAGCTCTGCCTGAGCCAGAAGGACAAGCTCGCCAACACCAAGTACTGGGAGGACTTCCTCTTCGAGATGGTCGGCGGGAAGTGGAACGGCGAGATACCCGCTATCGGCTGCAAGCCGGCCTCAAAAGAGGTCTACGACATAGGTTTCAACCACAATGTCGGAGAGAAGTGGCCGATAAAGGCCTGGCCCCCCGAGTACTGGAAGGCCCTTGAGAAGCTCATTGCCGGAAAGTACTCGATATCGTGGCAGCAGGGGCTTAAATCCATCGAGGAGTACATCGAGTGGATAAACTCATGCAGGCTCCTTGTGACCAACGACAGCCTCGGGCTCCACATCGCGCACGCGCTTGACAAGAAGGTCGTCGCGCTCTTCGGCCCCACGCTCTCCAACGAGGTCTATGTGAAAAACGGCGTGAAGCTCCTGCCCGAAGGCTCCTACGACTGCCTGCCGTGCCTCGACACAGTCTGCGTGAAAGAGAGGCCGTGCCTCTACGACATAAAGCCGGAGACGGTATTGGCCGCGATAGACAGAGTATTTCCGGAGGGCGCAAGATGACCGGCTTGAAGCCCATAGTCATCCCCGGCCATTATAACTACATCGCGGTCTTTCTTACGCTCGCGTGCAACCTGAAGTGCAGCTACTGCATAAACCACTACGGCAAGGACGGCTTCGTCAAGACGCGCCTCTCAGGAGAAGAGTGGGTGCGGGGGATAAACAGGATAAAGTCCAGGTACGACCTCCCTGTGACGCTTCAGGGCGGGGAACCGAGCCTTCACGGGGACTTCAACTACATACTCAACAACATCAAGCCGGAGCTCAACATAGACGTGCTGACCAACCTCCGGTTCGACGCAGGCGAGTTCATGCGTGAAGTAGCCCCCGGCAGGGTCAAGAGGGACGCCCCGTACGCTTCCATCAGGGTCAGCTACCACCCGGAGACGATGGAGCTTCTTCCTCTCGTGGAAAAAGTCCTCAAGCTCCAGAACGCCGGGTACTCGATAGGCATCTGGGGCGTGACGCACCCCTCTCAGGAGGCGGAGGTCTTGAGGGCGCAGGAGTACTGCAAGGGCTTGGGGATAGACTTCAGGCTAAAGGAGTTTCTGGGCGAGCACGACGGCAAGATGTACGGCACATACAGGTACGCCGGCGCCTGCGACAAGAAGTTCGAAAAGACCGTTCTATGCAAGACTACCGAGCTTATCGTCGGGAGCGACGGAAGCGTCTACCGGTGCCACTCGGACCTTTACGAGGGCAGGCCCCCTGTGGGGAAC
>JACRCJ010000178.1 GCA_016219075.1 Deltaproteobacteria bacterium
GCGTTCAGACAGCTTCTCTTCAGGTCTCCGGCCCTTGCCACCCCGTGGCCGGGTTTTTTAAGCTCCGGCGGCAGCCCCGGCACTTTTTTCCTGACCGCTTCATAGATACCGTTGAAAAGGTCCGCTGTGTGCGTGGCAACACCGGTGCCGATATTGTATGCCTCCGCGCTCCCTTTGGTCAGGGCGAGCAGATTCGCCCTCGCCACGTCCCCGACGAAGCAGTAGTCCCTGGTCATGCCCCTCGGTTCGTCGTCAAAGCTGTTTACGGTGCACGGGCTGCCGTTAATAAGCCTGTCCATGAATATCGCCACGACCCCGGCTTCTCCGTGCGGGATCTGTCTGGGGCCGTAGATGTTCGCGTACCTGAGGACCGTATAGTCCAGGCCGTGCTGATGCCTGTAGAAGGCGAGGTACTGCTCGGAGACGTACTTCGTGATCGCGTACGGCGACATCGGGGTCGGGATGTACCGCTCGCTTGTCGGGTACTCCTTCGCCTCCCCGTAGATCGCCCCCCCGGAGGAGATGAATATCACCTTTTTCGTGCCGTTGACCCTCGCGGCCTCGAGTATGTTCAAAAACCCCCTGACATTGACATCGGCGTCGTACATCGGGTCTTCCACGGAGGCCGGCACCGACATCTGCGCCGCGTGGTGGTTCACGATCTCCGGCCTTTCGTGCTCGAAGACCTTTTTGACTTCAGGCGAACGGATGTCAAGAAGATAGAAGCGGGCCTTTGGGTTGAGGTTCTCGCGTTTCCCGGAGAAGAGGTTATCGACCACCACCACATCGTGTCCGGCCCCGATGTAGGCGTCAACGACATTCGAGCCTATGAAGCCTGCGCCGCCTGTTACGAGAATCTTCATCGCTTTCTCCTTTATGTTCCTGCTTCTTTACGGCCGGTTCTTTGGCCTGAACTCGCCGAACCTCTGCTGAAAATAATCTCTGGCTCCCTGATATATCCGCTTCACTCCCTGAATTTTAGGGGTCTTCATCGTAAAAAGACTTAAGAAGCTTATTGCCAGCAATGACGCGTATCTTGCCATGCGCAGGAAGAAAGGGAGGGGGTTGTTTTTATCCACACACTTGAGAGTGTTCCTTACCGTATAATAGAGAGACACGGCCGCGGTCGACCCTCCGGTCGATTTTGATTCCTTGTGCCATACTTTGGAAGAGGGCACATACATCACCTTGAACCCGGCCCTTTTGGCCCTGATCCCGAGATCCAGGTCCTCACAATAACAGAAATACTCTTCGTCGAAAAGCCCAACTTTTTCGCAAAACCGCCTTGTAAGCATAAGCGAGCAGCCGCCGGCCCTGTCGGTCTCCTCCACCGCGTCGAACTGTCCGTCGTCACGCCTGCCGTAGCCCCTCATGCGGCCCCAGCCGAGCCACGGATTAAAACCCCCTCCGGCGTACCATAGCACTTCCGGGGCCCCGTAAAAATAAACCTTGGAGGAGAGCAGCCCTATGCGTTCATCGGTTTGGGCCGCCCTGACAAGCTCTTTGACGAACGAGGGGTCGACCGTCGTGTCGTTATTCAAAAGGACCATGTAATCCGCGCCCGAGCTTAACGCGTGCCTGAGCCCGGCATTGGAGCCCCCCGCAAAACCGAGATTGACGCCGGTCTGTATGACGGTCAATTCAGGGAACCTCTTCCTTATCATCTCCTCGGAGCCGTCGGTGGAGCCGTTTTCGATTATGATTATCTCAAGACCCGGATAATCAACCCCCTTGAGCGACTCAACGCATTCTATGGTATCCTGATACCCGTTCCAGTTTAAGACTATGACAAAAACTTTTTTCGCCAATTTTCACCAGACGGCCCTGTTAAGGTTACAGATGCGCGGAGAGATAATCCATGGTCCTCTTAAGACCCTCTTCAAAGCCCGCCTCGGGTCTCCATCCAAGCTCCTTGCCGGCCCGTTTGACATCAAGGACATTTACCGGGACATCGAAGGACCTTGAGGGCGTAAAACGCACTTTTGCCTTGCGTCCGGCGACCTTCTCTATCGCTTCTATGAGCTGGAGGAGCGACATCCCTTTGCCGCTCCCGATATTGAATATCCTCTGGTCTCCATTGTAGTCCAGAAGTTTCAAGACCGCCCCGGCGACATCCTTGACATAAAGGTAGTCCCTCGTGACCGAGCCGTCTCCCCATATCTCTATCGTCTCTCCCTTAAGCACTTTATTAAGGAAGACCACGGCCGCCCCCTGCGACGCGTGCGGCCTCTGCCTCTCTCCGAACGGGTTCGATATCCTCATGATGCCGTAGTCGAGGCCGTAAAGATGCCTGAAAAGCATCAGGTACTTTTCTATCGCCAGCTTCTGTATGCCGTAGGAGCACACCGGGTCGTTCGGGTGCTCCTCCGGGATAGGAGTGTATCGCGGTATGCCGTAGACCGTTCCGCCGGAGGAGAAGAATATGACCTTCTTCACGCCAGCGTCTCTTGAGGCCTCAAGGAGATGAAGCGTGGAGATGAGGTTGGAGGAGATATCATAGACCGGGTTGTCGTTCGAGGACTTCGGCAGCGTCGTGCAGAGCGAATGTATGACGCAGTCCACCCCCGCTACCGCCTCTTTTACATGCGTCTCGTTGGTAAAGTCTCCCTCCGTCCATTCGACTTTTGTAAGGAGGTGCGCGACACTTTCCCTGTTGACCAGTTCCTTTTCAAAGACCCGCACGCCGTGGCCCGCGCCCAAAAGGGCCTCGCTCACATGAGAGCCGAGGAACCCCCCTCCGCCCAAAACCAGACACTTCATATCTTTCTCCTCTTCTTAAGAACATCTCCGTAGACCTCTTCAAGCTCATCCGCGTAACGAGGCATGGACTTCGGGGGAAGAACGTTCCCGGAGAGCTTTTCAAGCAGCCCGCTCTCCTCGACGCACCTCTTCAGAAGCGCGCTCAGGCCCCTTGCGTCCCCCTTCTCGAAGAGAAGGCCGTTTACCCCGTGGCTTACGACTTCGGACATCCCGCCGAGGTTCGTCGCTATCACGGGCGTCGAGGCGGCAAAGGCGGAATATATTACAAGGGGGGTGTTCTCGTACCAGATCGAAGGCACCACCAGGACATCTATCCCGGCGAATACCTCCCCGATCTTTTCGTTCGGGAATTGTCCGGGGAACTCTATTCTACTATCGCCTTCAGCCATCCTTTTTATCTTCTCCGTATAGTCAGGGAACAGGCTTAGGTCGCCGTAGATCTTGACTTCCACAGGCATCTCTTGAGGAAGAAGCTTTACCGCTTCGATGAGCAGATGCGCCCCCTTGTGCTCGCTCAGAGTCCCTATAAACCCAACCCGCAGGCGCTCGGAGGGCTTTTTAGGCGCCTTCTTCTCAAACGCCTTCATATTGAGACCGTAAGGCATGAAATCGATTATCCCCGGGTCGACCCCGTTTTGTATCAGTGTCTTCTCCATGAACCGCGTAGGGGCTAAAACCCGGTCGACCCTGTTTATCCTCTCCATTATGAAGTCCTTCCTGAACGATGTCGCGCGTAATATCCGTGAATAGTTCCTCTCAGGCCACCACCTGAAACCAGCCGCTCTGATAAAGAACTTAAAGACAGAATGGGGCAGCCTTGAGGCGTACCGCCCCCTTCCCCCGCTGAATTGAGAGGCGAGATGGCGGCAGCAGTTTATTCCTTCCGGGTCCGGGCCGAGGCACAGGCTGTTGTCGGGAAGCCTCAGCTGGCAAGTCTGACAGATCATCCAGAAATCGGTCGGCGTAAAGACGCAAGGGATGTTATTGTCGAGACATACCTCCACAGCCGACGCCGAGAGCCTCAAAAGGTGGAAAAAATGGACTATGTCCGGCTTTTCTTTTTTGACATACTCCGTAAAATAACCCCTGAACGCCAGACTGTTGTACTCAAACTCCATCATGTCCCTGTTAGGAGAAAAAACCTTATAATTCTGGTTATAACGGTGCACCTTGAGGCCGTCGTACTCATAATGATCAATCGGCTTCGATTGAGCCGTGTCAGCGTCCGCAGGATGCCCTGTCCAGACCTCTACATCGTGGCCGCGTCTCTTTAATTCCTTCGCGGTCTCCAGCGTCAGCACTTCGGTGCCCGCCGATGAATAGGGCAGAAATTGATGTGTCGTCAGAACTATCTTCAAAATTTCAATCAGACCCCTTTCTTTTTGACACCAGCCGAAAGTTTTTCGTCCTTCGCCCCCCTGTACTGTCCAAAGAGACTGGCGGAGACTAAAAGGGGAACTTTAAGGCTTAATCCAACCTTCTTTGTAATGCCGCGCTCGTTTCTAAGTACATATTTCAGCTCTGATATTGAACCAAAAAACATATTCCGTAATAAACCGGCTCTTGAAGGGACCGTCTGGAGATTAAAAAGTTCATATAGCTTCCTGTGGCACATATAGGTCCTTCCGTATTCATACACCACGGAACGGTTATGCGAATGTACGACCGCGGCCTTCGGCTGGTAGGCTATCTTCCATCCCGAAAGAAGCGCCCGCTTCGCCCACTCTATATCCTCGCCGAAATCGTTATAGTTGAACGGGACTTCCTTCCACGCTTTTCTTCTGACAGCCGAGCAGACATTGTCGAAGACACAGGTGAGGTATTTTTCCATCGGAGGCATCTTTTCAAAACCCTCCCGGTCCTTTATCTCCTGCACCGAGTAAACGCTTCGTCCGGTGAGCCAGCCGTTGAGGTTCCGCTTCGTCAGCGCATCGGCGTCCTGTCTCGGTATCTGTCTTGCGTATACCCCGGCGATACGCTCGTCATTATCGAAGGTATCGACCAGGTTTTTAAGCCACCATTCATCCGCCGGGACGGCGTCCTGTGTCATAAGGACGATAAAATCCCCTTTCGAGTTCTTGATCCCGTAATTTCTGGTCGTCCCGTGGTTGAACTCTCCGGGAGGTATCTCAAGTATGCGAGAGCCGTATTCCCCGGCTTTTTTTACTGTCCCGTCGGTAGAGCCGGAATCGACGACAAGAAGCTCCACTTCTCCCTCAAACCTCTGCCCCTTGATACCCCACAGGACCTCCTCGAATATCGCCCCTCCGTTTTTTGTCGGTATTACGATCGATACGCTTTTCATAAAAATATGACCCTATTTTATAAAGCCGAGGACTTTTCTCAGCGGCGCGGTTATCTTCCAGCTGTAGGAATTAAGGAGGGCTTCAATATAGGAATCTCGTGTTTTCATTTGGTTTTCAATTATTTTTTCCATATTAACAACGATGTGAATCATTGATTCAAGAAGCTTCTCCTTATTCTGATTAATTGACTTTCTTGCGCTGAGACCGGTATAGAGTTTTTCAAAAGATTCTACATATCTTTCAACAGTAAAGTTCTTCTCATAATACTCTTTACCCTTGAAGCCCATTCTCAATCTTAATGCATCGTTTTGTATAAGATTCATGATTGCGTTAGACATCTCATCGGCATCATTAACAGGGACAAGAAAACCCGTCTCACCATCGATCACAAGTTCCTCGGGGCCCCCGCACTTTGTGGCAACAATGGGTTTTCCCGCAGCCATCGCCTCGAGAGCAGCCAAACTAAAAGACTCTGTTTCAGAAGAAACCACATAAATGTCACTTTCTTTGAGAATCCTATAAATATCTTTTCTAAGTCCAAGAAATTTGAAATAATTTTCTATGGATGCCTTTTTTATCCTATCTTGGAGAATGGACATAATCTCAGCATTCCCTGTATTTCCTACGGAAAGAAACCAGACGTCTTTTCTTTTATTAAATATTTTTATAGCCGCATCAATCAGTGTGCTTTGGCCTTTTTCTTTACTTATATGTCCTATATTACATACCAGTAAGGCCTCTTCCGGCAAACATAGTTCCTTTCGTAATGTTTTTTGTGGCACATCCCCATGCAATTCAATTCCGTTGTAAATAACTGAAATCTTGTCGTTATCAATAAAGTCATTAACTGTTTTACGGAGGGCTTCAGATACGACTACAACCGAATCGGAAAGAAAATCGAAAAACTTATTTAACAGGGATGGTGGAAAAATTGGCCTAAGGCTTGGATTCGCTTGAAGTATTTCATGTAAATGCCAGACATGCGGTCTACCTGTCATTCTGGCAGCGATTGCTCCTTCGGCAATTACTGAAGTGTTAGTATGAACTATATCAATTCCCTCCTCTTCTATAAGCCTCGCCACTCGCAGGCTTCTTTCCTTGAGGCCCTCTTCGCAGGTCTTTCCAGCGCAGGCTGGCGAATGGATCCACCATGAAATTGGGAGAATGTAATTGTTCACCCCCATCTCGTCGAGATTCTTTTTAAAAGGGCCTTCCGAAGGCAGGATAACAAAGGGGACAAACCTCTGCCTGTCAAGGTGCTTTACAAGCGTCAGCAAGCATTTCTCAGCCCCGTCCAAGCCCGACGAATGAGACAGAAATAGAATCTTTAATTTTCCTTCCGCATCCATTTTTAAGCCTATTTATCCCTATGAGATTTTGCAGTAACTATTTTCTGTCATTATCAATAATTTTTCGTATTTTGTTTCTTATTTTTTTTGCAGGATCCCTTTCAATGAAAATGCCTACTATTACTGAATATTTAGGATGTTTTTTCAATAACTTTTTCGTATTTTCATCCTGTAGTTGTTTTTTTATACTATTCTCAAAGGAAGCTCCATGTTTATGGTAAACAAAAAGATTTGTCGCCATGACATTTTTAAATCCCTTTTTTGAAGCTCTTAAAGACCAATCATTTTCTTCTCCATAACCCTTATCAAATGTTACATCATCAAAAAAACCTATTTTTTCTACGATTTTTTTATTGAAAGCCATGCAAAAACCAACACCTGTAGGTATTTCGATGTTTCGTTTAGGAGCATATCTTTTAAAAAAACTATCGATTTCATCCACTGTTAAGTTTTTGTAAATTTCATTATCGACACAAAAATTAGGGAAACTACATATAGTACCAGAATTTGTAAAAGGAGTTACACTGGCAATCAATTCCTCATTTTCAATAATTGGAGCGAACAGTCTATCGAGCCAGCCAGCCGGTACTTCAGTATCAGAATTAAGTATAACGAAATGGTTTTTTGTATGTTCATATGCATAATTGACTGTTTTTACGAATCCTTTATTGACTTTATTTTCTAAAACAAATATTTCTATATTTTTCTCAGGAACGCTCTTCAAGCTTTCTAAAAATTTTTTTATCCTAAAATCTGTACTCGCATCATTTACTATAATTAACCTGCAATTTTTTGAATTCTTTAAGATACTTTCGATACATTTTGTTGTATCCTCATAAGAATTGTAAATAGGTATTATAATGTCAGGCCTTATTCCAATCTCTTTGATATCGTTTTCTGAGAAATTATTGCTTTGTTTAACATCTTTTTTTTTTAAAAAATCCAATACCCCTCTCAGCGGCGCCGTTATCTTCCAGCTATAGGAATTAAGAATCTCCTGTATCTGCCCGTCCTTTTCCGCGATCTGCCTCTCCTTCTCCTCGATCATTCTTTCATTTCCTGCAAGCCGGTATTTGGTCTCCATGTCTTCCCTGAAGAAAGCGGCATAGGACGAAAACTCCTCGTATATGCGGTCTATCCCGGAGAAGAAGTCCTCATCCATCAGGACCGGGGCCGAACCGTCAAAACGGGCTTCAAGTTGCCGGTAAAGCTCGATGACGGGTGCCGGGGCGCCGGTCTTCTTAAGTTCATCGAGCCCGGAATAACTGTGCCTGAGGTCCGGGCTTATGAACTCCGACATCTTCTCAGTCAGCTCCGTCTCGTCTTCGGGCCAGGGGATATCAAGGCCCGCGGCGCACCGTTTAAGCTCCTTTTTCCAGTCAGCGAGGAACCTGTCATACGAGAGGAAGGCGCATTTGAGGCCTTTGGCGGCCTTGAGAGCGGTGATGTTGTAGTTGAACCAGATGCCGTAGCTCTTTTCCATCGTGAACTTATCCCTCTTGTGAAGGGAGCGCGCCACATCCAGCGGGTTTCTGACGGCGAAAAGACAGACCAGTTCGTCTCCGAGCTCTTCAATGACCTCCCTCCAGACCTCGAAGAGCACGGTGGTGCGCGGGTCCTTCCAGGCCCAGAAGCGGTGTCCGGAGAGCTTCTCCCTGACAAGGGCCTTTATCTCTTCCCGGTACTCGTTCATCTTCCCGGTCCTCTCCCAGCCTTTCGGCGGCGGCAGCGGAGTGTCCCACGACATCTTGAGCCCGGCCAGTATCCTGTCGTCGAGCAGCACGATGTCGTTTCTCTCCCAGTACCCTTTGGGGTTTTCCGGCGTGGCGCCCATAAGGTCGGCGTCCGTACCGAGGTAGACGCCAAGGAGGTTGACGGCGCGGGCGATCGCCGAGGTGCCGCTTCTGTGCATGCCGAGTATGCAGACCGACTTCGGGGCTTCGCCCGGCCTGGCTTTGACACCGTACCTTACCATGACCACATCACGGTAATAGCCGATCACCTGAATGTCTGAAGCTCCAAAGCGCTTGAGCGTCACCGTAAGAGGCTCGTGATAAAAGGTGATGTCGCTACGGAACCCTTCGCGCGGGGGCAGTTCGAACCCCGCTACCACTCCGGTCTTTTTCGTGGACCTGACGAGGGTCTCGATGCAGCTATGGTACCTCTCGCGGTCAGGTTCATGTATCAGGACATCGAGGCAGACGACCATGTCGGAAGAGAGGTCTTCTTCCGCGGCGATCTTCAGGAGGTCCCCGGAGTCGAACCTCCACTCCGGCCTTATCTTCCTGTTCCTCTCTATCACCGAGTCCGAGAGGTCGATTCCCCGGTAATTTTTTACCGGCAGGTCGCGCGACAACTCTATGTCCCCGCAGCCGACATCGAGCATGCTCTCCGGGTTCGTCCGTCTTATCACATCCCTGATCAGTCCCCTCTTGTACTCAAGTACCTCTCCCCTTGAGCCTACGCCCGAGCCGAGCCCCAGGTCCTTGGCGTACCTCTCTTCCCAGAACTCCCTGTTGTCAAACCCGGGCCTTCCGGAACCAGCCGGTTTGCCGGAAAAGTGCGGCAGCGGAACGGTCAGGGCCTCGTTGAGCTTATTTATGGCGGCATTGACATTGCCGTAGGTGCATCCGTCTATCCCCTTCTCCGACATCCTGTGATGATAATGGAGCATGTACGGCTCCAAAGTCTCAGGGCGGAAGGAAGGATGCACGGGAGTATGCGTCGGGAAGTTCATCTCAAGCGGCAGGGGCTTGAAAGGGAACTTCCCGGAATGTAGCGCCACGGCGAGGGCGAACTGGTCGGTAAAGAACCTTTGCGGGGAGATAGCGGGAAGCCGGTCGTAAGACCCGAGGAGGTCTTTTACGGCCTCTTTCCATCTTGACGATAGATCCGGCATGAACCTTTTCGGGATGGCCACGGCCCCGCTGTTAAAGTACGGCACCATCTCCCGTGCCGAAAAAGCCGTCTTATAGCGCGCCTTCGGCAGGCTCAGGTTGAAGTGTTCAAAGAGGGTCTTCCACGGAGCGATACTCTCAAACGGGTCCTCGTCAGCGGGCTTGGCCATCACGGCTTCGGCGTCCAGGTGCGAAAGAAAGTCCTTCGTGACCACGCAGTCGCAGTCGAGGGAGAGGAATATGTCGTAGTCCTCGCCGTCGTCGAGCATCATGAGCTTGTTGGCGTGAGGACACCTCGAGTCGAACCTGCCGACTATCTTGACGATGACGCCAAGAGCGGCGAGCTTCTCGACTATCTCCGCGTCGGCGGCCTCTACGAAGTAGGCGATCCTTTTGGCCCTGTTGAGGCTGCCGCCGGACTCCGCGATGCTCCTGAAGAGATAAAGCGCCTCGGTCCTGTAAGGCTCCCTGTTTTCAGCGACACAGCCTATGAGGAGCCTCTCCGGGGCCACACCCGCCGTCTTTTTTTTACCGTCAAACAATACCATATTCCGGCTCCGTGAACCTTCCCGGGCCTTGAGACCCCGGGGTTTTCAGAACGCTTAAAATAAATGGCCTCCGATAATACGCGCGCCCGCCTATCTGCCCCTGACGAGCCTGAGCATGCAGACATCGACCCTGCTGTTGCCCAGCCCCCTTATGAAGCGGGACTCCTCCTTTTGAAAACCCAAGCCGGTCAACTCGGCCTCCAGCTCTTCAAGGTCCCCGTGCGCCTTTTCATCCTCAACAATCCTACCCATCGAATAGTTCCACAGCCTGCCGGTGCCAGGGACAAGATCGACCGTGAGCAGCAGCACGCCGTCTTTTTTCAGCCACCGCGCCACCCTCCGCCATATGCTCTTTCTGACCGACGCGGGCATGTACTCCACGACGCTTACGGAGTAGACGCGGTCGAGAGAGCCTTCGGGGAGGTCCACGGCGAGGATGTCCTCGTTTCTGGACCTTATGCGGCTGTCGAGCCTCCCGTAATCAAGAAACCCCCACTCGTCCCAGCTCTTCTGCCCTTTGCCGGGCACGCGGATTATCTCCGAGTGGTCTATGGTCGTGACCGCGGCCCCTTTTTGAGCGAGGTACAGGGGGAGCGGCGAGACCCCGGCGCCGATGTCCAGGACGCTCAAGCCGGCGACTTCTCCCGCCGCGAGGGCTATCCAGGGTATCTCAACGGCCCGTGTCTCCTGTCTGGTGAACCAGCCGAACCTCTCCCTTGAGAGACGGACCAGCTCAAGTAAAAGCTCCGGCGTGGGAGATTTACCGAGGGCGGCGGCCAGCCCCTCTTCGCCTATGTCATACTCTCCGTAGACGGGAGCGGTATTCAGCGCCTTTGACCCCGTATCTTCTTTCCCTGAAAATGCTGGCAGCCGGCTTTCAATGTTTTTTACCTCTTCCGGTGACGGCTCCCCCCTTAAGCAGAGTGCCTTGAGGTCTACCACGCCGTGGAACTTTTTGACACTCTCCATGACCGCGAAGTTAAGCGCCCCTACGACCTTGTCGTGCGCGATGACGATAGTGTCGCTGACATGGTCGTTTAAACCGACTACTATGGAGTATGACCCCGGCGCCAGCGCCGCCTCGAAGGTGAAGGAGGCGCTTATGACGCCGTTTTTCCGGTCTTCCGGCGGGAATGCGACCCCGCCTGCAAGGGTATCGGTGCCGTAGACCGGGTATCCGCGCATATCCCTGAGCTGGATGACTATATCCGGGTTTTTGACGGTCTCCCGGACGCGGGCCGTGACCTTCGCCGTCACGGCCTCCCCGTAGCCGAAGACGTCCCTCTCTTCGTCGCCGCACTGTAAAGAGATGTCGCAGATGTCGCCGTACCCTGTGCCGAAAGACGCCTTTCCGGAACGCTCCTTTTTCCAGCCGACGGTCCCCGTGCCGCCGAGGGTCTTATGCTGGGAGGCGAAGAAGTCCTTCAGGTACGCCTCCGTGACCGTCTCCGCGTCGCCCTGCGCCACGAGCCCGCCCCTGTTGAGATAGAGCGCCTGAGTGCAGTAATTTTTGATTATATGGATGTCGTGGGATACCATGATAAGGGTAACCCCCTTTTCCATAAGGGACTCGATCTGGTGCAGACACTTCTGCTGAAATCCGATATCCCCCACGGAGAGGGCCTCGTCCACCACCAGGATGTCCGGGTTTACATTTATCGCCGAGGCGAAGGCGAGCCTCACGAACATCCCGCTTGAGTAGGTCATCACAGGTTGTTCTATGAAGTCCCCGATATCGGCGAAGTCGGCTATCGACTGAAACTTCTCCTCCATCTCCTCCTTCGTGAACCCCATGAGCGCGCCGTTCAGGTAGATATTGTCCCGGCCTGAAAACTGGGGATGGAAACCCGCGCCGAGCTCCAGAAGAGCCGCTATCCTGCCGTTTACGGCCAGCTCCCCGGAGGTGGGCGGCATTATCCCGCAGAGTATCTGCAGAAGCGTCGATTTGCCGCTCCCGTTTCGCCCGACTATCCCAACGCTTTCGCCCTTTTTTATCTCAAAGGAGACATCCTTCAGGGCCCAGAACTCGTTATGGTATTTCTTTCGGAACGGATGAATAAACTCCTTCATCGCGTCGCCTGCGGAGCTGAACCTCCTGAACTTCTTGGAGAGGTTTTTGACTTTTATGACCGTTTCCATAGTCATCTGCAGAACTCCGCGAACCACGGCTTAAGCTTCCTGAAAAACACCCCGCCGACTCCGAATGTTATTACCGACACGGACGCGAAATAGACGAAGTCCGCCGGAGGCAGCGCCCTGCCCGTAAGGAGCGCGAGCCTGTAGCCCTCGACCAGGTGATAGACCGGGTTGAGCTTCATGATGAAAAGATACTTCGCCGGCACGAACGACGGCGAATAAAAGATGGGCGTGAAGAAGAGCCAGCCCATCATGACAAGCCCGAGCATCTGCTCGACGTCCCTTAAAAATACGTTTATGCCGGATATTATCCAGCCGAGCCCTATTGAAAAAATAGCGGTCAGTAAGAGATATGCCAATATGAGGAAGGCAAACGGCGTAAGTCCGCCCGAAAAAGCGACCACTATGACAAGGAGAGCGAGGCTTATAAGGTGGCTTATGATGTTGCTGATGACGGTCACTATCGGCAGTATCTCGGCCGGAAAGCCGACGGCTTTCTTGATGAGGCTGAAGTTCTTCACGAGCGTGCCCGCCGAAGAGTTTATCGTCTGGGAGAAGAACTGCCACGGCACGAGTCCGCAGAGGAGGAATAAAAAATAACTCTCCGTTCCGTAGACAGGGTCAGGCGTGGACCTGAAGAATATGCCGAAGACTATCCCGTAGACGACCAGATAGACAAGCGGGTTGAAGACCGCCCAAAGAAGTCCGAAGGCGCTTCCAGCGTAGCTTGCCTTGAGCTCCCTTACGGCGAGCATCCTCAGCATGTAGCGGCTTTTGTAGAGCCTTCTGGTGAAATCCATCAGTATTAAAAAGTTCTCTTTCATTATCCCGTAAAAGACCTCTCGCGAATTTCCCCGGCAACGGGCATTTCACCCGTTGGGTTTCTCAGATAAGCTCCTTTGCCTCAAGGTACTCCATTATCTCGTCGGCGGCGGCCTCCGGGGTCATTTTGTCGGCCATTATGTGGACCTCGGGGCTGTGGGGCGGCTCGTACGGCTCATCGATCCCGGTGAAGTGCCTTACCTCCCCCTTTTTGGCCTTCTCGTAAAGGCCGCTACTGTCCCTTTTGGCGCAGACCTCAACCGGGCACTCCACATAGACCTCTATGAAACTCCCCTTTCCCCCGGCGTGCTCTATCATCTTCCTGACCTCGTCTCTTACCTCCCGGTACGGGGAGATCGCCGAGACGAGGTTGGGGACATTGTGCTTTGTCAGGAGCTGCGCCACCCAGCCCATCCTGAGGATGTTGGAGTCGGTATCCTCTTTCGTAAAGCCGAGCCCCTTTGAGATGTGCATCGTCACGTCGTCGCCGTCCAGGACCTCGACATTGGTGACGCCCCGTTTCTTCAGGCGGTGGTGCAGACGGTTGGAGATGGTGGTCTTTCCGGCCCCCGA
>JACRCJ010000184.1 GCA_016219075.1 Deltaproteobacteria bacterium
AGGAAAAAAGTCATCATCCTCGGAAGCGGCCCCAATAGAATTGGCCAGGGCATAGAGTTCGACTACTGCTGCGTGCACGCGAGCTACGCTCTCCGTGAAGCAGGGTTTGAGTCCATCATGGTCAACTGCAACCCCGAAACCGTCTCTACCGACTACGACACATCCGACAGGCTCTACTTCGAGCCCCTGACCTTCGAGGATGTCATGGCCATAGTCGAGAAGGAAAAACCCGTAGGAGTAATAGTACAACTCGGCGGGCAGACCCCCCTGAAGCTCTCGGTTCCTCTTGAGAAGGCGGGAGTGAAGGTCCTCGGCACATCATCGGACTCTATTGACATAGCCGAGGACAGGGAGAGGTTCGACCAGTTCCTCGATAAGCTAAAGCTCCAGAAACCAAAAAGCGGCATAGCCAAATCTATTGACGAGGCGATACGGATAGCCGGGGGAGTCGGCTACCCGGTGATGGTCAGGCCGTCGTATGTACTTGGCGGCAGGGCCATGGAGATAGTCTACGACGAGATGAGCCTCATAGACTACATGACAAGGGCCGTAGAGGCATCCCCTGACCACCCTGTCCTCATAGACTCGTTCCTCCAGAACGCGATCGAGGTCGATGTCGACTGCATAAGCGACGGCGAGACCGTCATCATAGGCGGGATAATGGAGCACATAGAGGAGGCCGGGGTCCACTCAGGCGATTCGGCCTGCTCAATACCGCCGTACTCGCTCGATCCATTCATCCTCGACGAGATACGCCGTCAGGCCGTCGTCATGGCGAAGGAGCTCAAGGTAGTTGGCCTCATGAACGTCCAGTTCGCCGTAAAGGACTCATCCGTCTACATCCTCGAGGTGAACCCCAGGGCCTCGCGAACGGTCCCGTTCGTCAGCAAGGCCATCGGCCAGCCGCTCGCCAAGCTCGCCACAAAGCTCATGGTAGGGATGTCGTTAAAGGAGCTCGGGTTCACCGAAGAGGTCCGCCCCCCGTATACCTCCGTAAAGGAAGCAGTCTTCCCGTTCATCAAGTTCCCGGGAGTAGACATCCTCCTGGGCCCGGAGATGAAGTCCACGGGCGAGGTCATGGGCATATGGAAAGACTTCGGAGGCGCGTTCGCCAAATCGCAGATCGCCGCCGGGAACAAATTGCCGGCAAAGGGGACGGCCTTCATAAGCGTAAGGGACTCTGACAAGGAAGATATCGAGAGTGTAGCCAGGGAGCTATATTCGATGGGCTTCAAGATAATCGCCACTGGCGGCACGGCCCGGTTCCTCAAGAACAGGGGGGTAGAGGTGGAGCCGGTCTACAAGGTCACGGAGGGAAGGCCCAACATAGTGGACAGGATAAAGAGCAGGGGCGTGGACATGGTGATAAACACCTCTTTCGGCGCCCAGAGCGTCGCCGACTCGTACACCCTCAGGAGGTCGTCTCTGGACTTCGGGCTCCCGTACTTCACCACGGTAGCGGCGGCAAAGGCCGCGGCCCATGGCATAAAGGCGCTCTTAAGGGGCGGGCTTGACGTAAGGACGCTTCAGGAGTACCACGAGGACCTGAGGACCGCTCAAAAGGCGTGATTCGCGACTGCCTCCACAGGGCTTTACAGAGGTCCTGCCCCGTGAAACCGCGCTTACATACATGTAGATGAACCTCCCCGGAGCAATTCTTCGGGGTATCTGAAAACAACCCTTCTCATCGTGAAGAAGGTCTTTTGTATTGTTTTTAACAAAACACCAGGGGCATTGCGCAGTGAATAAAGGAGAGCGAGTGAGCAAGCCTCTGTATTTATTGCGCGCGAGCTTGCAAGCGACGAGCAATAGCCCCGAGGCGCGCGCCAGCGCGCAAAAAGGCCTTTTGTAAAGCGCGGGAAGCTACCGGGTATTAGACCCTAAGAGAGAATAAAAGCCTTGCAAACCAAGGTGTTACCCGAAGGGAGCCGGTAAAGCAAAATTGCTTTACTAACTCCCTTTTTTGTTCTAATATCAAAAGCTATGCGTAAGATCATTAAATCTCTCGGTATAGTCTTTGGTGACATCGGCACAAGTCCCATCTACACACTGACCGTCATCTTCCTCTTTATCAAACCCACCGTGGAAAATGTAACCGGCGTACTCTCGCTCATCGTCTGGACGCTTATGACGCTCGTGACCGTGGAGTACGCGTGGCTCGCCACGAGCCTCAGTAAAAAAGGCGAGGGCGGCACGATAGTCTTAAGGGAGATCCTCGCGCCGTATCTTAAAAGCGGCAGACAGGCGGCTTTCGTTACGCTACTGTCGTTTATCGGCATATCCCTTCTTGTCGGAGACGGGGTCATAACCCCGGCCATAAGTATCCTGAGCGCCGTAGAGGGTTCGGTCCTCATACCCGGTCTTGAAGACCTGAGCCGCGAGAAGATTATCTTCATCTCGGCCACCATCGCGATAGTCCTTTTCGTCATCCAGAGAAGGGGCACCGAGAAGGTCGCCTTCGCCTTCGGCCCTATAATGCTCCTGTGGTTTGCCGCCCTTGCGGTCTCCGGCGTAGCGTCCGTCTGGCAGGTCCCTTCCGTGCTCTGGGGCCTTAATCCCTACTACGGCGTCAAGTTCATGGCCACCCACGGCTTAGCAGGTTTTTTCATACTCTCCGAGGTCATACTCTGCGCCACCGGGGGCGAGGCCCTGTACGCGGACATGGGGCATCTGGGGAGGATGCCGATAGTAAAGGCGTGGTACTTCGTCTTCGTTGTGCTGGTACTTAATTACCTGGGGCAGGGGGCTTTCCTCGTAAGCCACCCGGAGGCCCACAATGTCCTTTTTGAGATGATATTCTCTCAGGCGAGCTATCTCTATGTGCCTTTTCTGCTCCTGAGCATCTGCGCCACCATCATCGCCTCGCAGGCGATGATAAGCGGCATGTTCTCGATAGTCTTTCAGGGGATAAACACCCATGTCATGCCTCTTTTCAAGGTCGACTACACATCCAGGGAGATGCGAGGGCAGATATACATAAGCACGGTAAACTGGTTTCTCCTCATCTTCGTCATCTTCATAATGTACGTCTTCAAGGAGTCGCACAACCTCGCCGCCGCCTACGGCCTCGCGGTCACGGGGACCATGTCCATCACAGGCGTGATGATGACATGGATATTCATGATGAGAAGGCAGTTTTTCAGGGTTTTTCTCGCCGGGGCCATAACAGTCATTGACATATTCTTTCTCTTCTCCAACATGTTCAAGATCCCGCACGGCGGCTACTGGTCCATAATCATAGCGCTCATCCCGTTCTGCATGATACTCATATACACCAGCGGCCAGAGAAGGCTCTACAAGGCGCTTAAACCGCTTAACCTCGAAGCGTTCCTCATAAGCTACGAGCAAATTTACAACAGCCTTCCGAAGATCCGCGGAACGGCCCTCTTCTTCGCCAAGGACGCCGCGGAGATAGCCCCGTACATCGTCCACACCATGTTCAAGAACAACATCATATACGAGGACAATGTCATCGTCTCGATAGTAAGGACCGATGAACCCTTCGGGGTGCAGTACTACTTCAAGGAGCCTCTGGGGTCGGGCCTGAGGGTCTTTGAGCTCAAGGCCGGGTACATGGAAGTGGTGGATGTGGAGGAGATACTCAAGGACGCGGGCATCAACGAGAAGACGATATTCTACGGCCTTGAGGAGATCACCACCAGCAACATCATCTGGAAGATATTCTCGGTCATAAAGAAACTGACCCCGACCTTTCTCATCTTCTACAAGCTGCCGACGAACAAGCTCCACGGCGTGATAACCAGGGTAGAGATGTAGGGAGCTACAGGCTTTAAAACCGCAAGCACAAACCACTCAACGGTAGCCAGAATGCCGGAGACTCTGAAAAACAATGCCGGTGACGCTCCCGAGCGCCGCCTCGATGAGATACTCTCCTCGATACTCAAACCGCTCCTTTTCGCCTCGAAAGACGACTACCGCCACTTGAACTCCGTCAAGGGTGTTGAAACCCTTGTAACGGCCCTCTCAGCGGACGCGCTCGCCATGGGGCCCGCCGAGCCGTTAAGGTCAGTCTTTGCCGGGCTCAATGGACTTTTCCACGGGTTCGACTCCCTGGACGCCGAGGAAAAGAAGGCGCGCCTGCGTGACGGGATAACGCTGGCAAGGTCCGCTCACACATCTGAAAAACCACCTGAGGTCTCTGCCGGAGAGGCCGCCTTCATGCTCTCCAAACTCTCTACCCCGCTTGAGTTCGTAAAAGGAGTCGGGCCCAAGCTTGCAGAGAGGCTTGCGAAAAAGGGGCTCACCACGGTCGAGGAGATGCTCTACTTCCTTCCCATAAGGTACGAGGACAGGCGGAACATAAAAAAGATCAAAGAGCTTACGCCGGGCGTTGCCGTGACAACGGCCGGAGAGGTCGTAGCCCAGGGCGAGACCCGGTACGGCAGGCGAAAGGTCTACGAGATGGCCGTAACCGACGGGTCCGGGATACTCAAGGTCAAGTGGTTCAACTACAAGCTCTCGTACATGTCGGGTAGGTACAAACCGGGCGCTCGCCTGTTGGTCTTCGGGACGGTATCGAACTACGGCCACCAGAAGGAGATGATACACCCGGATATCGAGGTCATAGACCCTTTGGAGACCGACCCAACGGATAAGGGGATAGTCCCGGTCTACTCCCAGGTCGAGAACTTCCATCAGAAGACCGTCCGTAAGATAGTAAGGGGGGTCGTGGAGGGGTACTCGGAGTTTGCCGTCGGGGGCCTTCCGGGTGCGGTTACGGAAAGTTGCGGCCTGTACACCCTCAAAGAGGCGTTCACTGAGGCGCACATGCCGTCCGGGGGAGTTCCGGAGCTTGCCAAAAAGAGTCTCGTATTCGATGAGCTCTTCCTCCTTGAGTTAGGGCTTGCGCTGAAGAGAAGGGAGCTTAAGAAAGAGCACGGCATAAGCTTCAGCTCTCCCGCTGGCAGGTTTACGGGCCTCGAGGAGAAGTTAAAGAGTCTCCTGCCCTTCAAACTCACCGGAGCTCAGGAGAAGGCGCTCGCCGAGATAAAAAAGGACATGGACAGCCCGCACCCAATGAACAGGCTCATCCAGGGCGATGTCGGCTCCGGTAAGACCATAGTGAGCCTCATAGCGGCCCTGAAGGCCGTAGAGGCGGGGTACCAGGCCGCCATCATGGCACCGACCGAGATACTCTCGGAGCAGCACTACCTCACGACCCACAGGTACGCGGATTCACTCGGAGTAAAGACGCTACTTCTTACCGGGAAGATGCCGAGGGCAGAGAGAAAGGCCGCCCTTGCCCTGATAAAGGACGGCGGAGCGGACCTCGTCATAGGCACCCACGCCCTCATACAGAAGGATGTCGATTTCAACAGACTCGGGCTTGCCGTCATAGACGAGCAGCACCGCTTCGGGGTCGTACAGAGGGGCGCGTTGAAGAAAAAGTCCTTCGGCTCCGATAGAGACATCTCCCCGGACATACTCATCATGACGGCCACCCCGATACCGAGGACGCTTTCGATGACCGTCTTCGGAGACCTCGATGTCTCGATAATAGACGAACTGCCGCCGGGCAGAAAACCCGTTTGCACGAAGATACTGAGAGAGGCCGAGAGGGAAAAGGCCTACGAGACCGTCAGAAAAGAGGTCGCCGCAGGGAGCCAGTGCTACATAGTATACCCGCTCGTCGAGGAGTCCGAGGAACTGAGCCTCAAGGACGCCACGCGCATGCAAGTCCACCTCGCTAAAGACATCTTCCCGGAGTTTACGGTCGGCCTTCTTCACGGCAGGATGAAGTCCGCCGGGAAAGAAGCCGTGATGAGGGACTTCAAGGAAAGAAGGGTCGACATACTCGTCTCAACGACCGTCATAGAGGTCGGGGTCGATGTCCCCAACGCAACCGTCATGCTCGTTGAACACGCCGAGAGGTTCGGCCTCGCTCAGCTCCATCAGCTCAGGGGCAGGGTGGGCAGGGGCGAGAAAAGGTCTTTTTGCCTCCTCCTTGCGGCGTGGACAAGGAACGAGGACACCTACAGGAGGCTTAAGGTCATGGAGGCTACAGAGGACGGGTTCAGAATAGCCGAAGAGGACCTCAATATCAGGGGGCCGGGGGATTTCCTGGGGACCCGTCAGGCTGGCCTGCCTGACTTCAGGACCTCCGGGGCCCTTAACGACCTCTCGATGTTAAAGAGGGCACGGGAGGAGGCGTTTAAGTTCCTGGAGGCAGACCCTCTGTTAAAAGGGCCGGAGGCCGGAAGGATAAAGCTCGTCTTGAAGGCCCGCTGGGCCGGGAGACTTGAACTCGCCGAGATAGGTTAGAACCCCGTAACGAAGAGCGGGTAGCCATGTTTCCGCAGAGATAAAATACACCGTTAAGTAGCTGATAATACTATCCAAACGCCGTTTTTAAGCCCTGCCTCCAGCCCAACGGCAGGCAGGGCCGGTCAAACGGCTCCGCTTTGCGCTTTTACCATTGACAAGGTATCCCTTCAATAGTAAATTAATAGACCGCCCCGCCCAAAGCAGGGGTATTCGAAGGAAATATCGTTAGTCAGCCTACGCGGCAAGCCGCGCTTAATTAAACCCCGACAGGGGATTAAATTCCTATCGTACATTATTACAGCAAGGGAGCATGCAATGGCAGAGATAATACCGTTTCGCGGAGTCCTTTATAACGCCGCAAAAGTCGGAGACATGAGTAAAGTCATGGCCCCGCCTTATGACGTCATTTCGCCTAAAAAACAGGACGACCTCTACTCCAGACACCCCAATAACATCGTCAGGCTCGACCTCGGCAAAACAGACCCCGGCGACACCGGCACCAACGACAGGTACACGAGGGCCGCCGCTACGATGCAGAAGTGGCTCTCCGAGGGTATACTTACGAGGGACGAGAACCCGGCCCTGTATTTTTACACCCAGTCCTACGCGCTCAAGGACGGCACGAAGCAGACAAGGAAGGGCTTCATATCGCTTGCCAAACTCGTGGACTTCGGCAAGGGCGTCCACCCGCACGAAAAGACACTCTCGGGGCCCAAGGCCGACAGGTTGAAGCTCATGCAGGCCTCTGACGCCAACTTCAGCTGCATATTCTCGCTCTACTCCGAACCGGACCTCGGCATCAACTCTATCTTTGACCGCGCCGCCAAAAACCTCACTCCGACAATCGATGTCAGGGACGACGACGGCATAGAGAACACCCTCTGGAGGATCGACGACCCCGCAGTGATCCGGGCCGTGACCGCTGCGATGAAGGACAAGACCTTATTTATAGCCGACGGCCACCACAGGTACGAAACGGCGCTTAACTACAGGAACATGATGAGGGAGAAGGCCGGCAACTACACCGGCGACGAGCCCTACGACTATGTGATGATGTACCTGTCGAACATGGACGACGAGGGCATGACGATATGGCCGACGCACAGGGTGGTGCACAGCCTCAAGGAATTTAACGCCGAGCCGTTCCTCGCCGAGTGCGCCAAATACTTCGCCGTCTCGGAGTTCGCCTATGTTCCGTCGACCGAGGCCAGGAAAAGAGAAGAGTTCCTTAAAAAGCTTGAAGCCTCCGATAAGACCGCCTTCGGCCTCCATATCCGCCGCAGGGACACCTACTATGTCCTTACCATAAAATCCGCCGATACCATGAACAGAGTATTCGGCTCGACGATCCCCGATGTATTCAAGGACCTCGATGTAACCGTGCTCCACTCGCTCATATTCGCCAAAATACTGGGGATGACGCAGGAGGCGCAGGAGGCGCAGCAGAACCTCATCTACATAAAGAGCTCGGCAGAGGCGTTGAACGCGATGAAGGACGACAACAACCAGCTCGTCTTCCTCCTGAACCCGACTAAGATAGAGCAGGTAAAGGCCGTGGCCGAAGCCGGGTTCGTCATGCCGCAGAAGTCCACATACTTCTACCCGAAGCTTTTAACGGGGCTCACAATAAACCTCCTCGGGGGCAAGAACCCGGTGGCCTCGCCAGCCCGCTGAGCGCTGAGTACGGCGGCTTTATAGACTCGGATAGCTTAAAATGCCAAAAATACCAGATAAGGGCCCGGCTCAACTACCGTCGCTATCGGACGACGAGACTGTTGAGGAGCTCGGCCCTTATCTTTTTATACAGAAGAAGAACGGCCACAGGCTCACCGTTGACACGGTCCTACTCGCGGACTTCCTTCCAGGACTTGAAAAAACGGACTCGGTAATAGACCTCGGCACCGGCACAGGCGCGCTCCCGCTCATCCTTTCGGAGAAGACCCCGGTTGAACAGATTACCGGCGTGGAGGTAGACGGTATAGCGGCCTCAATAGCCCGGAGGAATGTAGCGGCCAACGGCCTCGAAACCCGGATAACCATACTTGAAAGGGACTTCAGGGACTTGAAAGACGGTTTTCCCGAAGGGGCTTTCTCCGTCGTTGTAAGTAACCCCCCGTACATCAAGGCCGGCGCCGGACGGGTAAGCCCCTACAGGGGAAGAGACGCTGCGCGGTGCGAACTCCTCGGAGGGTTAAGAGACCTTGTGGCGGCTTCTAAACACCTGGCCGGAGAAAAGGGGCGCGTCTACTTCGTCTTCCCCGTTAAAAGGCTCTTTGAGATGCTCGGCGAATTAAGGGTAGCGGGCTTGAAGACCGGCAGGCTCAGGTTCGTCCATACGGATGAAAAAAAAGAGGCAAAGCTCTTCCTGATAGAGGCGGGGCGTTGCGCTGACCTTATGCTTGAGATAGAAGAGCCTGTCTTTTTACCAAAACTCCCGGGGGCGGGCTAACAGGTTGCTGAAAAACTCAAAATCACATTCAGGCTGCTCAAAAAGTTCAAGATGCAAGGAGTCGAAAAATGAGGAATGAGGCGTACTTACCTTGTACGCCGCAATGACGAATTTTGAAGACGACGCCGCAGATTGGGCTTTTTCAGCAGCCTGCTAAGACTTTGACCGTGAAAACGCCCTGATGATGGCCTCTTTGAGCCTCTCGTCTTTCAGCCCGGCGGTTGTGTCATCGATAAAGCATTTTTCCTCAGGGGTCAGCTCTCTCTGGGGGGTCTTCGGGGCAGCGGGTTTTGAGGTGGCGTACGGGGTAACGGCGCCGATCTTGAAGATTATCTCGGTGACGGTCTTTTCGCCGAGCCTGTCGTTGAGTTTGGAGATAAGGGAGCTCTTCTGGTATACGAGTTCGGTCATCCAGGCCGAGGTGGCCACCGTACAGTGCAGAACAGTTCCTATGAGCCTCAGGGGGGCGCTACGCCTATTGATCCCGGCGCCGACGCATTCGGCCCATGCCTTTTTAAGGTTGTGCTCCTTTATCTTTGAGGCGAGTCCGAGAGAAGCGAAGGAAGAGCCGAGGATGGAGTTTATCTGCTCCGGGGCCCCGGTCTTTTTGGAGTTACTGTTGAAGCGGCCTGTAAGTCTACTGTTTCGGGCCATTCAGGAGACCTTTGCTGAAGTGTTAAGCCTGCCGCCGAGGAGTTGGCCAAGGACGGCGCCAACTACGAGTATGGGGATGAATTTGTAGCCGAACCCCGCCATTGTCCTCAAGACGAAAATGAACGGGATGGGCAGATGGATATACAGGAACCACATCACCGAAAACTTTTTGGTCCTAACCCTCAGGTACCCGAAAGGCAAGTTCAAAACCAGCGCGGCAAGTGTCAATAGTGCCAGTACTGAGATGGTGTTCCAGATACTCATGTCACTCAAGTTATCAAAAAGACTATAGTCCTGTCAATCTGCTTATTTTTAACTTTCTGTTTTTAAAGAAAAAATAAGAGGAGAAGCATCAGCAAAGCCGTAGCGGTATGAGCTTAACTTTTTTCGATAATAACCTTGACATAACGGGCCTTTATTTATATGATTATATAATTTACTCAATGTTTTGAAAGGTTTTACCAGGCAATCGGCTTCCAATACCGGCAGGACCAGTCCGGAGAGCCATTTTCACCGCTCCGTCCTGCAAGGCATTTTAACCGTCGTTAACGGGCCAAAAGGGTAACGGGATAAGGTAAGAGATGTTAGAATCATTATCGGATAAATTCAGAAAGATACTCAAGGACGTAAGAGGTCTTGGGGCCATCTCTGAGGCCAATATCCAGGAGGCCCTGAAAGAGGTCAGGCTCGCGCTCCTTGAAGCCGACGTCAACTTTGCAGTCGTCAAGGATTTTGTGGCGACCGTAAAGGAAAAGGCGATGGGCAAGGAGGTCCTCGAAAGCCTGTCTCCGGGCCAGCAGTTCACCAAGATCGTCCATGACGAGCTGACTGCTCTTTTGGGAGGAGAGAACTCGGGCCTTGAGCTCTCTGGCAAGCCCGCTGTCATCATGCTTGTGGGGCTTCAGGGCTCGGGCAAGACAACTACAACGGCCAAGCTCGCCTATCATCTGAAGAAAAAGGGGAGGAACCCCTATATAGTCCCGGCCGACCTTTTCAGGCTCGCCGCCGTTTTGCAGCTTAAAAGGCTCGCCTCCGAAATAAAGGTCGACTGCTTCGACAGCGAAGGCATGAGCAGCCCTCCTGATATCTGCAGGGAGGCTTTAAGGGTAGCGGCCTTGAAAGGCTATGATATACTTCTTGTAGACACCGCCGGAAGGCTCGCCATAGATGCGCTCCTGATGGATGAACTGAAGACCCTCAAGGAGATACTCAGGCCCTCCGAGATACTCTTCGTCGCGGACTCGATGACGGGCCAGGACGCCGTAAACACGGCCAGGGGCTTTAACGAGGCCATAGGCGTATCAGGAGTCGTCCTGACCAAGTTCGACGGCGACGCAAGGGGAGGGGCGGCCCTTTCGATGAGGCTTACTACCGGCAGACCGATAAAGTTCATCGGCACCGGGGAGAAGGTCGACTGCCTCGAGGTATTCCACCCCTCAAGGCTTGCCGGCAGGATTCTCGACATGGGCGACGTGATGACCCTCATCGAGAAGGCCCAGACGACATTTGACGAAAAGCAGTCGAAGGAGCTTCAGCAGAAGCTCAAAAAAGACACATTCACGCTCGAAGACTTCAAGAACCAGCTCCAGCAGATAAAAAAGCTCGGCTCCATAGAGAGTATACTTTCGATGGTCCCGGGGTTCAGCGCCCTAAAGCAGAGCAAAGACCTGAAGGTGGACGAGAAGGACCTTTCAAGGACCGAGGCTATCATAAACTCCATGACCATGAAGGAACGGCACGACCCCAACATACTGAACGCGAGCAGGCGTCAGAGGATCGCCAAGGGGAGCGGCACGAAGGTTTCTGAGGTCAACAAGCTCATAAACCAGTACTCCGACATGCGTAAGATGATAAAGAAGCTCAAGAACTCAGGGGGCAGGGGATTGAAGGGGCTCTTCCAGAACCGGATGTAAGGGCGGCCACGGGAGTCCGGGGGGAGTAAGGCTGAGAGAACCTCCGGCGGTGTTTCAGACGAAAAAATGACCACCCCGGCATAATGAATCTCCCCGGAGCAATTCTTCGGGGTATTTGAAAACAGCCTATGTTATTAGATGTTTTGTATTGTTTTTAACAAAACACCAGGGGCATTGCGTAGCGAGCATAAAGGAGAGCGAGCAAGCAAGCCTCTGTATTTATTGCGAGCGAGCTTGACAGCGAGCAGAGCAATAGCCCCGAGGCGCGCGCCAGCGCGCAAAAAGGCCTTTTGTATTGCGCAGCAAGCTGCGGGGTATTAGACCCGAAGGCATAATAAACCGCGGGGTGTCAGACGCTAAAAAACCGGAGACAATGAGCCGGTGAGTAAAAAAGAGAACAAACTAAAAAAGGCGGAGGCAGAGAAAGTAAATGGCAGTTAAGATCAGGTTGACCAGGCAGGGTGGCAAGAAGAAACCGTTTTACCGTATAGTCGTAGCCAATTCGGAGTCGCCGAGGGACGGCAGCTTCCTGGAAGTCGTCGGCACATACGACCCGATGGCCAACCCGGCGAAGGCGGCGCTTAAGAACGAAAGGGTGGATTTCTGGCTCGGCCAGGGCGCGATCCCGTCCGAGACCGTAAAGCATATCCTCAAGAAGGCCGGTATCGCAAAAGAGACCAAGGCCGCCTGACCCCTGTACCGGTACAATCTGGAGGTGTCGCATGAAGGATCTGATCGAGTATATTGCCAAAGCGCTCGTTGACCAGCCGGACCAGGTCAGGGTGATTGAAGTAGAAGGCGAGAAGACATCGGTTATAGAGCTTTCAGTCGCGAAAGAAGACCTCGGTAAGATCATAGGTAAACAGGGGAGGACCGCCAGAGCCCTCAGGACCATCCTGACGGCCGCTTCGACGAAGCTAAAAAAACGGTCGGTCCTCGAGATAATTGAATAAAGACGAGATAATTCCGGTAGGCAGGATCACCGGCGTCCACGGCATAAAAGGCGAGATCAAGGTGGCTCTTTACGGCGACCTTGACGGCTTCGAGTGGACCGCCGTTTTCATAACCGGCAAAAACAGAAGGGAAGAACACAGAGTTCTGAGGGTGCGCCCGCACAAGGGCGCGCTCATATTCGAGCTTGAGGGTTACTCCACAAGGAGCGCATCCGAACCTCTGGTCGGCCTTGAGGTCTCGATCCGCGCCGAAGACCTCCCGGAACTTTCCGAGGACGAGTACTACTACTCTGACCTTGTCGGTATGGATGTCTGGTCGGACGACGGCAGGCACATCGGCGCCGTCACCAACATCATCCCGACCGGGAGTAACGATGTGCTTGAGGTGCACGGAGAACTCGGCGAGGTGCTGATACCGGCCATCGAGGAGACGGTTTTAAAGGTCGACATGGAGAACAGGCGTGTTACCGTGCGTCTCCTGGAGGGGCTTTTACCGGGTGAAAAATGAGGTTTGACATACTGACCCTCTTTCCCGAGTTTTTCAGCTCCCCTTTGAACCAGAGCCTTTTGGGAAAGGCTTTAGCCAAAGGGGTCTTGTCCGTCAATACATACAACATTAGGGACTTCACCACCGACAGACACAGGACCACCGATGACAGCCCGTACGGCGGTGGTCACGGCATGGTCATGAAGGTTGAGCCAGTGGTCAGGGCCCTTGAGGCCCTGAGGTCAGATTGCGCCGGGGCGCGGGTGATACTGACCACCCCGCAGGGCGTTCCTTTGACTCAGGCTCTGGCCGGGGAACTCTCGCGGGAAGAGAGGCTTATAATCGTATGCGGCAGGTACGAAGGTGTAGATGAGAGGATAAGGGCCTTTGTCGATACCGAGGTGTCGCTGGGAGACTTTGTCCTCACGGGCGGGGAGATAGCGGCCCTCGCGCTCATAGACTCCGTAGGAAGGCTTGTACCCGATGTCCTCGGTGAACCGGGCTCAGCGGCCCATGACTCTTTCTCGGACGGGCTTCTGGAGTACCCGCAGTACACAAGGCCGGAAGACTTCAGGGGGCAAATGGTCCCTCCCGTGCTCCTCTCCGGGAACCACGCCGAGATAGAGCGGTGGCGCAGAATTGAGAGCCTTAAACGGACCTTCAAAAGAAGGCCCGACCTTATTGAGAAGGCCGTGCTTACCGAGGCCGAAAGAAGACTCCTCAAAGAGACCGCCGGGTAAAAGGGGCGGTGACGGTTCGAGGGCCTTTTATAAACCTCTCCGTAGCGAGCTGCGGGGTATCTGAAAACAACTCATGTTATTATATGTTTTGTATTGTTTTTAACAAAACACCAGGTCCATTGCGCAGTGAATAAAGGAGAGCGAGCGAGCAAGCCTCTGTATTTATTGCGAGCGAGCATGCCAGAGCGGAGCAATAGCCCCAAGGCGCGCTGTAGCAAAAAAAGGCCTTTTGTAAAGCGCGGAAAACTACCGGGTATTAGCAGACCCTAAGAGAGAATAAATATAAGACGATGAGGGTTTTCAGAGCACTAAAAAATAATAAAAACATGCAATTTTGTATTGCAATTATCTAAAAACTAAAGCATAATGACAAACTTTACTGCTTATCATAACCGTCAGTCAATCAGGAGGGTAGTATGGGAGTACTGCAAGATATCGAAAAGGACTATATAAGGACGGATATCCCGGAATTCGGCCCCGGCGACACCTTGCTCGTAAAGGTCAAGATCAAGGAAGGCGACAAGGAGAGGATCCAGCCTTTCGAAGGGACCGTGATAAAGAAGAGGGGCGGCGGAGTAAGGTCGACCTTCACAGTGAGGAAGATCTCCTACGGAGTAGGAGTTGAGAGGATATTCCCCACCAACTCCCCGGCCCTTGACTCGGTCAAGGTGCTCTCCAGAGGCAAGGTAAGAAGGGCGAAGCTCTACTACCTGAGGGACCTGAAGGGCAAGGCCGCCAGGATCAAGGTAAAGAGATAAGTACAGTTTCCCGGCTCTTAACGGGTGTCCGGCCTTGAAGGCCGGACACCTTTTTTCAATCTCCGCTTTTCGTCCCCGGCACCCCTTAAACTATGGACTCTTTCGAGACAGACGCCCGAACAAAAGGCTTCCACGCCGTAGCCGGAGTGGATGAGGCCGGAAGAGGCCCGCTGGCAGGCCCCGTAACGGCGGCCGCCGTCATATTCACATCCGTCCCGACGCGCCTCGGTATCAAAGACTCGAAGACCCTGTCTCCAAAAAAAAGAGCTTCCCTCGTATTCGATATTTACAGACACGCCGCTTCGGTCGGGGTGGGGTTTGTCTGGCCCGCGGAGATCGACAGAATCAATATCCTCAGGGCATCGCTTAAGGCCATGGTCAAGGCCGTGGAGGGCCTCTCCGTAAGGCCCGAACTCCTCTTGATAGACGGCAACTTCCCGGTGGACTCGGAGATCGAGCAGAAACTGATAGTCTCCGGGGACTCGCTTTCGGTCTCGATAGCCGCCGCCTCGATAATAGCCAAGACCATTAGGGACAGGGTAATGGAGTCCTACGGCCTCTTATACCCCAGGTACAACTTCGCCCAAAACAAGGGCTACCCGACAAAAGAACACCTTGAGGCGCTTGAGCGGTTCGGCCCCAGCCCCATACACCGCTTAAGCTTCAGGGGCGTGCTGAAAAAAGAGAGCACGGAGCCCCTGTGACAGACAAGTTAGCTGTGGGAAAAAGAGGAGAGGACGAGGCCGTAAGGTTCCTTAAGAAGAACGGCTATAAGATAATAGAACGGAACTACAGGTGCCGCCACGGCGAGCTGGACATCGTTGCGATGGACGGAGATATCATATCGTTCATCGAGGTAAAGACCAGGGCCACCGACAGGTTCGGCACCCCTGCCGGAAGCGTTGATGAGAGGAAGCAGAGGCACATCACGAAGGCTTCGATGACCTACATGGCGGAAAAGGGGCTCTACGATACGCCCGCGCGCTTCGATGTGGTGAGTGTCGAGTTATCAGGCGATGGCTTTAAGACCAGCGTCATAAAGGACGCGTTTGAGGCGGCGGAGTGAAGGAGTTGCCGGCATAAGGGCCGCTCTGGCCCGAATGCGCTCCCGGTCATCTGTACCACATCCCCGGCGCTTCACCCGGAGTGGTGTCAAAAGGCGAGCGGTCTATGAGGGGCACGGGCCTTATGGCCTTTTCCCCGGCCAGTTCGTTCTTCCTCGACTCGTTGAGATCCGTCAAAGAGGCCCCCTTAAGCTCCGTAAGCTTCCGTACGGTCTCCTGTACGCGCGCTCCGTCTGATAACGGCAGCCGTTTGTTGAGAGCGCCAACGGCGGCCAGGATGCGCCCGCTATATGAATCGACTATGTTGAAGGTGCGGCGGTACCTGATGTCTCCGGGGGCATGGGTCCATCCGAGTGTTTTAAGTTCATCTACGGCCTTTACCCTCTCTTCGGATAGGCTTTTCCGTAAGACTACGGTCTCTTTGGGGCCGAGTTTATCAAGAAGAGTGTTTGCTTCCACCTCAAAACCCTCGACTATATTGATGGCTGTTGATATGCTGTCCGCTAAGGCTGGAGCCGGGGTCGATAGGACGATTAAAAAAGCCGCGATCCGTCTGGTTTTCTTAAACATGATTGAAGTATACCTGAGCCCTGAGGGGCTGTCAATGCCGGGGGCCGCAAATCCATAATGAATGAAAATTCAAAAAAAGGCAACGGGGACAGGCTCTTCATAATAGACGGCTCATCCCTCATATACAGGGCCTTTCACGCCATACCCGCTACATTTACGAACTCCAGGGGGATGCCGACAAACGCGGTCTACGGCTTCATACAGTCGCTACGGAAGATATTAAAGGACTTCAAGCCCGGTTATATCGCCATAGCCTTCGATGTCAAGGGCCCGTCCTTCAGGCACGGGATCTTCACAGAGTACAAGGCCGAGCGCCCTCCGATGCCCGACCTTCTGAGTGTCCAGATACCTTACATAAAAAAGGCGGTTAAGGCCTTCAGGATACCGGCCCTCGAGATGCCGTCCTTTGAAGCCGACGACGTTATAGCCACCCTTGTAAAGAAGGTAGAATCCGATGAGGGGATAAGGGTGGCGGTCATTACCGGCGACAAGGACATGTACCAGCTCGTCGATGAGAAGACCGTGATACTCGACTACCTCACCGAAAAGGAGTACGGCCCCGGAGAAGTCGTTGAGAAGTTCGGGGTAGGCGCTACTCTTATCAGGGACATGATGGGGCTTGCCGGAGACTCCATAGACAATATACCAGGGGTCCCTGGGGTCGGCATAAAGACGGCGGCAAAGCTCATAAAAGAGTTCGGCACGCTTGAGAATATCTACGGGAACCTCGACTCCGTAAAGGGCGCTAAGTTAAAGGAAAACCTTAAGAACTTCAGGGACCAGGCCTTTTTATCAAGAGAACTCGCGACACTTCACCCAGATGTGCCCCTTGATTGCTCTCTCGATGACCTGAAGTACGAGGGCCCTGACTACAAGCTCCTGGAGCCGCTTTTAAACGAGCTCGACTTCAAAAAGATATTGACGGAGATGCTCCCGGAGATGCCTGTTGGGAAGGAGGAGGGGACTGACTACAGGGCCGTTACGGATTTAAGCGGCCTCGACTCCATGATGCGGGCCATTAAAGCGAACAGGAAGGTCTCCGTTACCCTGAGGATGACCGAAGAGGACTTCTCCGGGGAGTTACTGGGTATCTCAGTCGCCCTGGATGCCAAAAGGGCGTACTACATACCTGTGGGAGAGGGCGGGTTCGGCACAGAGACGCTTTCAATTTCAAGGGCTTTCAAGGAGTTCCTTGAGGACGGGTCGTACAGGAAAGAGACCGACAACTCCAAATCACTCTACCTCTACTTCAAAAAGCGCGGGGTCGGCGTCTCTGGCGTCGGTCTCGACACCTCTTTAGCTTCGTACCTTCTGAACCCATCGAGGTCCGGCCATTCGATAGAGACGCTCGCTTACGAATTTTTAGGCTCCCACTTCGAGCCTGCGGTTAGCGAAGAACCGGTTGAATTAAGGGATTCCTACTGTAAAAAAGCGTGTTATATTTTTGAGTTAGCTGAAATACTTGATAAAAAGCTTGATGAAGAAAACCTCAAGCCGCTATACCTCGATATGGAGCTGCCGCTCTCCGGGGTGCTCGCCTCGATGGAGTTTTCAGGCGTCCGTGTGGACTCCGAAATGCTCAGGTCTCTTTCAAAAGAAATAGAGATAGACCTTGCTGACAACGAAAAGAAGATATACGCCGCCGCAGGGGTAGAGTTCAACATAAACTCCCCCAAACAGCTCTCTGAGGTCCTCTTCGAAAAGCTCAGGCTCAAGCCCGTTAAAAGGACCAAGACCGGTTTTTCCACAGACGAGGAGGTCTTGACCAGGCTTGCCGCGGAGCACGAGGTCCCGGCCCTCATTATCGCGTTCAGACAGTTATCAAAGCTCAAATCGACCTATGTAGACGCCCTGCTTGAGATAATAAACCCCTCTACAGGCCGTATACACACCTCTTTCAACCAGACGGTTACGGCAACAGGGAGGCTTTCAAGCTCGAGGCCAAACCTTCAGAACATCCCGGTAAGGAGCGAGGCGGCGGCCCGTATCCGGGAGGCGTTTGTTGCCGACGAGGGTTACACGTTCTTTTCCGCCGACTACTCCCAGATAGAGCTCAGGATCGTGGCGCACCTCTCCGAAGACCCGGTCTTCATAGACGCCTTCATGAAAGGCGAGGACATACATACGAGAACGGCGAGCGAGATATTCGGCATAATGCCCTCTCTTGTGACCCCGGAGATGCGCAGAAGAGCCAAGGCCATAAACTTCGGCATCATCTACGGCATGGGGCCTTACGGGCTCTCAACAGAGCTCGGGATCTCCATGAAAGAGGCCTCCGGGTACATAGACGACTACTTCGCCCACTACTCCACCGTAAAGGGCTTCATAGACAGGACCATAGCCGAGGCCGCTGAACGCGGCTACACGGTGACGCTCTTCGGCAGGAGAAGGTTCATCCCCGAGCTTGGAAGCCCTGTAGAGTCCACGGCCCGTCTCGGAGCGCGTCTTGCCATAAACACCCCGATCCAGGGCACTGCCGCCGACATGATAAAGGCCGCCATGATCAGGATAGACAGGCTCCTTAAAGACGGCGGTTTCAAGTCCCGGATGCTCCTTCAGATACACGACGAGCTCATATTCGAGGCCGCCGGCGGCGAGCTTGAGGTGTTGTCGGCGCTTGTAAAAAAGGAGATGGAGGGGGTCGTTAAGCTACGGGTCCCGGTCGAGGTAAACCTCAAGTACGGCACCAACTGGAGAACCGTTGAAT
>JACRCJ010000185.1 GCA_016219075.1 Deltaproteobacteria bacterium
GCCGTCCATCGGTTTTGTCTTTATGGTCGGGAAGGTTATCGGCTCCGCCCCCTCTCTCTCGAGCACACGGGTGAACTCCCCTGCCTGCTCAAGGGCCCTTGTCACAAGGACCCTTTTCCCGAAGAGGGGCTTTGTCTCAAACCAGTTGAGCTTATCGCTTAATTTGACCACATCTCCTACAACGGTGACGATCGGGGGCTTTATGCCCTCCTTTTCTCCGAGGGCCGCTATGTTATCGAGCCTGCCGACAACGCTCTTCTGTTTCGTCAGGGTGCCCCACCTTATGAGCGCCACCGGGGTCGAGGGGGCCCAGCCGTTCCCGGCGAGTTTTTTTGTTATAACCGGGAGGTTCTTCCAGCCCATCAGGAAGACGAGGGTGCCTTTTCCGGGGGTAAGCCCCTTCCAGTCTATGCTCGTGCCTTCCTTCAAGGGGTTCTCCTGCCCGGTTACGAAGGTCACGGAGGAGGAGAGGTCCCTGTGCGTAAGCGGTATTCCGGCGTATGCCGGGGCCGCTATGGCGGAGGTCACGCCGGGGATTATCTCGAAAGGTATCCCCTCTTTCACGAGCCCTTCGGCCTCTTCCCCGCCCCTGCCGAATATGAACGGGTCTCCGCCCTTGAGCCTTACTACCGTTTTGCCGGACTTCGCCTTTTTAACAATAAGCTTCGTTATCTCGTCCTGTGAAATAGTCTTAAAACTTCCTTTTTTCCCTACATAAACAGTCTCTGTGCCCGGTTTCGCGTGCTCCAGGAGCCGCGAGTTGACGAGAAAGTCGTATATTATGCAATCAGCCTCTTTTATCGCCTCCAGCCCTTTAAGCGTAAGGAGCCCCGGGTCTCCGGGCCCGGCGCCGACGAGGTATACCATACCTTTACTCATAAAAGCCTGAGTTCTCCTTTAAATTTATATCAAAATAAGATTAAGGAATTTTAAAGATTTTGATTAAAAAAAATTTAAGAGATATTCTCCTGTGTCTGTTGCGGACCCATAAGTCCCGATATTATAACAAATTCCGGGTCTGAATGGTAAAATATTCGGCGAAACGGGACGCCTGCGCGCAGGGCAATGAAAAGCCCCGGGGTTATCATCAAAATCGCGGCCTTCTTACGCCTGTCTGTTAGTTCATGTTTATTTTTATCTTTTTTTGTGTAATAGTATGCGTGTCAAATCCACAGTGTGTGGGACGCCTTTCGGATCTGTAAGCGGCAGTAGGGCCATCGCGGGCAAACACGCCCGCCGTCAATGAAGCCGGAGTGCGTATGACCGAGGTCCAGAAACACTATGACGAGCTGCTGGCCAGGCACTATTCGTGGATGCTTGGGGATTACGAGTCCAATGTCCAGAAGTACATGGACTTTTTCAGAACGCACCTCCTCGTCCCTCTTTTAAGCAGAAGGGCCATAGACCTCGGGTGCGGCACCGGATTTCAGTGCATGGCGCTTGCCGGGATGGGTTTCAAGGTCGAAGGCATTGACCGGTCTCTGCCGCTTCTTGACGAATTAAAGAGGCGCTCCAAGGGGCACAGCGTCCGCGCGGTGCAGGGGGATATAACCGAATTCCAGACCTCGGCGGCGCATCTCCCCGTGGAGATCATAACCTGCATGGGCGACACGCTTACTCACCTCGACTCTTTCGACAAGGTCGCATCCCTCTTCGACAAGATATACCGGAGCCTGGAAAAAGGCGGGGTCACAGTGCTCTCGTTCAGGGACAATCTCCGTGAATTGAAGGGAGCCGAGAGGATGATCCCCGTCAGGAGCGATGACAGGAGGATCATGACGGCCTTCATCGAGTTCGCGGGCAATCACGTGATCGTCAATGACATGATCCATACGAAGGAAGGCGGCGGGTGGATCGTTGAAAAGGGCTCTTATAAAAAGCTCCGTATCGGCGCAGAGTGGGCCTCACGGCAGCTGGAGAGGTGCGGTTTCAGGATAATGTGGGAAGGGACTGAAGACGGTTTTACTGAGATCATAGCGGAAAAATAACAGACCACCGCGCCGTAGCGGCGCCGGCGCATACCCTTATATTATGTCAAGGACCGCCGGCTCTACGCCGGGCTGGTCATAGTATGGGCATGGCGGTCCTGATGATTATATGCCGCAGGCACCTCGCTCATCATCGACAGCTCGGTGAGCGGGCTGACCAGATGGAGCCCCGCGACCGACCCTGACTCGCCGGTCTTCCTTGACCATACGACCTTCGCGTTTCTAACCACGCACAGGTAATTGAGGTACAGGCAGAGATTTACCTCAGAGCCCTCTTTGAGCGCCCCGGTCTTGCAGTTGACCTTGAGACCGTGCGTTGAGAGGTCCGCCGCCCTTGCCAGCAGGATATTGTGATTTTGCACATCCTCCACCAGCACCTTGCTCTCAGTCATGGCGTTAAACCGCTCTTCCAGTCTTTTTTCCATTTTTTTCCTCTCGCCCCTGAAAGGGCTGCAGAGCAACCTCTCCACGCCGTCGATCAGGGCGGATATCTCAAAAGGCTTGAGAAGGCATATTTTATTCAGACCGTTAGTCTCAAACCAGATATTGTCCGAAGAGGACCCCGTCATAAAAAGAAAACTGTCCTTAAAAGCCGGGTCATGGCGGACAGCGCTGTTATACAGGCTTATCCCGTCAAGGTTCGGCATGTCTATGTCCGTGACGACGAGGTCGTAGCTGGATGAAGTCAGCATCTTGAGCGCCTCGATGCCGTCGCTTGCCATGTCTACCTTGTAGCCGGCCCCTTCCAGCACATCCGAACAGAGATGTCTCATGCTTCTATAATCATCGACGACGAGAATCTTCTTCGCATCCTCTTTTTTTGCCATTTGAACACCCCCTTCGAGTGGTTGCCGTTAAGTTTCCGTGGATGGTTATAAATGAAAATGCAAAGAGGGTGCCAATCGTCTTTCTCTTTTATTTAAAGGATTTCTTTGGACGATGTGGGTTTTGAAGAGCGCTGCCGGTAAAATTCTTACCGGCCCAATCGGTAAGAATCTTACCGGCATTGAATGGGTGTGCCGCTCCCCCGGCTCCGGGATGGGCGGCGGCGGA
>JACRCJ010000181.1 GCA_016219075.1 Deltaproteobacteria bacterium
AGACCGAAGGAGGCGAGCGCGCCCTTTATCGGGGAGGTCGTGAATGTGGAGGATATCCAGGCGCCGACAAGGATGCCCCCGATGGCGCTTAAGCTCGGGATCTGTCTGAAGGCCTGTCTGTTTATGAAGAATAAGAGCTCCCTGGATTCCTTGACAAGCGCGGCCTTGTCCATCTTTTCAAGACGCTGCAGGAGCTCGATGAGAGACCTTATGAATTTGTCCATATTCGTTTAAGTCAGACCTCGGTTTTGCCGGTTGTAAAGTTATTTTAATATTCTGAAAACCCCTGGGTTTTTAAGCCATGTGAGGGTTCATTCGGATAGCATTTTTAAGAATTGAAGATTTGACCCCGGCTTTACGGGGGGCGTCTGCGCCGGTACGATGAAAGGAAAAAGACCGTTTTTCATATCCCTTTAAACGGTGTGGCGGCAAGGCCGCCTGCCGGATATAAGAAGTATAAAAAAAAGCGGGCTGATGAATCAGCCCGCTTTTTCAGTCTCGCTGTCTTTTAGATTACAGCTTTACGACGTTTGTGGCCTTCGGGCCCTTGGGTCCGTCGACTACGTCGAAGCTCACAGCCTGACCTTCAGTAAGGGACTTGAAGCCCTGGTCCTGAATGTCGGCATAGTGAACAAAAACATCTCCGCCGTCTTCTTTGCTGATGAAGCCGAAGCCCTTGGACTCGTTGAACCACTTCACTGTTCCTTTTGTCACGATAATATGCCTCCTTTTTTGAATTTGAAGGTACGGAGGCATGTCCTTAAGGAAACCGCGAAGTAAAAAGGCCTTTGCGGCTACAAGCAACAAGTACTCCAACAACTTCAGTAAACATATTATTGCATACAACCTGAAAGCCGTCAAGAATTATTATTCTCTATTTCCGTCATCGGGAAAATCTGCGCTGTTGCTATTGGCGGCGATACCTGTTACCGTATCGGGGCATGAAACTACTCCTGATACAGCCTAAAAACGACCGCAGCTACTGGGGAGGAGTCTCCAAAAGCGGCAAGGCAGGGTTTGTCCGTTTGAACCTTCCGACCATCGCGGCCCTTACTCCCGGAGACTGGGAAGTGGAGATACTCGACGCCAGGGTCAAGGCGGTGGACTTCGGGGCCAGGGCCGACATCGTCGGCATCACCGGGCTTACGAGCGAGATCCCGAGCGCCTACGCCATAGCCGACGGATTCAGGAAGGCCGGCACAAGGGTCGTCATGGGCGGGGTGCATGTATCGGCCCTGCCGGAAGAGGCGCTTGCGCACGCCGACTCGGTCGTCATAGGGGAGGCGGAGCTTGTCTGGGAGAGACTCCTTGAAGACGCCAGGAGAGGGGAGTTGCGGAAGAGGTACAGGGCAGAGCGTCTTTGCGGCATGGCTCACATGGCGATACCCAAGAGAGGTCTTCTCGACAGAACCATGTTCGGCTCCGGGTTCAACACCCTTCAGGCCACCAGAGGCTGCCCCTTCAACTGCGACTACTGCACAGTGACGGCGTTTTTCGGCAACAAGTTCAGGGTAAGGCCCGTTGACACGGTCATCGAGGAGATAAAGGGGCTCGGCGCCAAAGAGTTCTTCTTCATGGACGACAACATCGCCGGAAGGCCCGCGTACGCAAGGGAGCTCTTTGAGAAACTCATACCGCTCAATGTGAAGTGGGGCAGCCAGGCCTCCATCACCATAGCCAGGGACCCGGAGCTACTGCGTCTGTACGCCAAAAGCGGCGGAAGGTACGCCTTCATCGGTTTTGAGAGCCTCTCGCAGAAGAACCTCGACGGCATGCGTAAGGGCTGGAACTCCGCAAAGGACTATAAAGAGGCGATAAAGAAGATACACGACGCCGGGATAAACATCATCGGGAGCTTCGTCTTCGGCCTCGACGACGACGACAGGACGGTATTCAAGAACACCTTCGACTTCATAATGGAGGCCAATATCGACGCGGCGCAGTTCCATATACTTACGCCGCTTCCCGGCACGGTGACCTACTCAAATCTGGAGAGGGAAGGGCGCATTACCGACAGGGACTGGGAGAAGTACCACACCGGAGAGGTCGTCTTCAGCCCAAAAGGCATGACGGCCGAAGAGCTTCAGAGAGGGTACTACTGGATATTCCACAACACCTATTCGGTGAAGAACATACTCAAGAGGAGCCTGAGAAGCACATCGGGCATCGCCTACAGGATAGCCGCCAACTTGAGCTACAGGAAGAAGGCCTTGAAGATGCCGCCCGTAGCCTTCGTATAGCTTACTCTTTACACGCCACCACGTCAGCTCAGCCGTCCCGGAATCTTCGCTATCGAACCATTTAAAACAGAAACTCCCCTGGCCGGGGCAGAGGCTGCGGGGAGTTTTGACTGGCGCGGCCCCTTTTTTATTCTCTCTTAGGGTCTAATACCCCGCAGCTTGCTGCGTTTTACAAAAGGCCTTTTTGCGCGCTGGCGCGCGCCTCGGGGCTATTGCTCGTCGCTTGCAAGCTCGCGCGCAATAAATACAGAGGCTTGCTCGCTCGCTCTCCTTTATGCTCGCTACGCAATGCCCCTG
>JACRCJ010000180.1 GCA_016219075.1 Deltaproteobacteria bacterium
ATAAATACAGAGGCTTGCTCGCTCGCTCTCCTTTATGCTCGCTACGCAATGCCCCTGGTGTTTTGTTAAAAACAATACAAAACATCTAATAACATAGGTTGTTTTCAGATACTCCGGAGCTTGCTCCGGGGAGGTTCATTTTTTTAATATTCTGAAAACCCCGGGTTTTAAGCCCGGGGAGGGTTCATAAGCCTTGAGTCTTCAAGGCCGCCCTCAACTGAGACGGAAGCCGTGCCGGTCTGCCGTCCGGCCCAACTGCGGCCAGCACGACCGCCCCTCTTACGGCCTCGGTTTCGGACCCCTCTTTTATTATGCTGTGCCTGAAGGTGACGGTTGCGCCCGTGGAGGCGGATATTTCGGTATCGAGGTATATGAGGTCGTCGTACCTGCACGGAGCTAAGTACTCCGCCTCGGCCTTCCTCACGACAAAGAGGAACCCCTCTTTCCTTAGCCCCGTAGAGACGCCGAGAGCGCGCAGAAGCTCAGTCCTGCCGCGCTCGAAGTACTTGAGATAGTTGGCGTAGTAGACTACACCCCCGCAGTCGGTGTCCTCGTAGTATATCCTGATAGGAAGACGCATGAGGAGAAGATACCAGATTCCTTTCCGCGTTTCAACGCCCCCCTTTTTAGTTGGAACGGTTTGACGATATGTGTTAGAAATTCAGTGTCACGACAGGGCCAGAGGTGGCCGGACGGAGAATTTCCGATAAAATCTTTTCCAAAGGGAGGTTTCTGCCATGGAGTTGATAGATGTCAATGAGAAGGTAGGTTTCGCACCCGAGTTCACGCCGCGGATACTGAGGATAACGCAAGGGTACAAGGTCCCGCTGATATGTCTGGAGCCGGGCCAGGAGACAACGCCCCCCCCGAGCGGCCCAGGGGTCTTTTATGTCATAAGCGGCAGGGGGGTCATGACGGTCGGGGGGGAAGAGCGGGAGGTCGGTCCCGGCAACATGGTCTTTGTGGAGAAGGGGGAGTCCAGGGGGATCAAAGCCACGGAGAGGCTTACGGCGTTCGCCGTGCATATTGGATAGGGGATAGGGGGCAGGGCTTCTTTAGCGCCTTTATATTTTTAACGCTCTGAAAACCCCGGGGCTTTAACCGGGGAGGGTTCATACGATCTCCGGAGTCGATCAAAAAGGAGGGGAGTCTGATGAGAAAGATGACTGAGAGCTTTCTGCGGGCGGCGTTCGCGGGCGAGAGCCAGGCTCACATGAAGTATACGATATTCGCCGACAAGGCTGAAAAAGACGGCCGCTCCAACACGGCGCGCCTTTTCAGGGCGATAGCCTATGCCGAGCGCATACACGCCACGAACCATTTCAAGGCGCTCGGGGACTTGTTGGGAGGGGTTGAAAACCTTGAGGCCGCAATAGCAGGCGAGGACTTTGAGGTCGAGGAGATGTACCCGGCGTACGACGCCGTGGCCAGGCTCCAGGCCGAGAAGGGGGCGATGAAAAGCGTACACTGGGCGCTTGAGGCCGAGAAGGTCCACAGGACCCTCTACGAGACGGCCAGAGAGGCGGAGATGAAAGGCTCTGACTCGTCCTTCAAGGCCATACATATCTGCGCGGAGTGCGGTCATACGGTCGAGGGAGAGGCCCCGGAGAGGTGCCCCCTCTGCGGCAAGCCTAAAGAGATATTCAAGAGCTTCTGACGCGCCCTCTCAATGGTGATTGCACCGCCTCCATCACGGTAAAAAGTGACGAAGGTCACTGTCACCGGCGGGTGCGCCGGTGTTTAATTACAAAATTCCCTGTAGCTTGCTACAGGGTTTCCTTGTAAAATCCTCCCCCTCGATGGGGGAGGGAAGGGTGGGGGTGAAAAAATGTTTTCACCCTCCCCGCTTCCCGTTGCATAGGAAGAGCGCAACGGGAGCCCAGCCCTCCCATCAAGGGAGGGGAGGCTTAAGGAGATACCCCGGAGCTTGCTCCGGGGTGGTTCATTGGGGTCTCCTGAAGATCAACTTATCCGGTCGTAGACGGTTTTTTTAACCGGTCAAACTGAAGGAGGCAAGTCATGAGGAAATTTATATTTTTTTGTCTGGCCGCCGCGGTCATCCTTACGGGGTGCGTGAGCACAAAGACCTTCAAGGCCGCAACCGATGAGTCCGAGACGCGCCGGGCGCAGCTTGAAAAGGTCACCGGGGAGTTCGAAGCGGCGAAGAAAGAGAGCGCGCGTTTGAGCGGAGAGCTCGAAGAGGCGAAGAAAGAGAGCGCGCGTTTGAGCGGAGAGCTCGAAGGGCTCAAGGCCGAAAAAAAGAGGCTTCAGGAGAGCAAAGGCGCCAGCGCCGAAGAGGCCGCCGGTCTCAAGTCCAGGGTGGACGAGCTGACAAAGGAGATAGAGGGGATTGGGGCCACAGAGGCCGCCAGAGAAGAAGAGATAGCGTCGCTTAAGGAGGCGCTCGGAGGCAAGTCCCGGGAAAACGAGTTCCTCGGCAGAGAGGTCGAGCGGCTGAAGCTCAAGACCGGCGAGCTGAGCTCGGCAAAGGAGAAGGAGCTCGCCAATGTAAAGAGCACATACGAGAACCTCGTGAAAGAGCTTAAAAAGGAGATCGAGCACGGGGACATCAAGATAACGCAGGCCGTGGACAGGCTCTCGGTGAACATGGTCGAAAAGATACTCTTCGACTCCGGCAAGGCCGAGATAAAAAAAGACGGCCTCGCGGTCATACAGAGGGTCGGAGACATCCTCAAGAAGGTCACTGACAGGCAGATAAGGGTGGAGGGGCATACCGACAATGTGCAGATAGGCGCCAGGATCAGGGACAAGTACCCGACGAACTGGGAGCTTTCCACGGCCAGGGCGACAAATGTCGTAAGATACCTGCAGGACAAGGTCGGCATAAACCCGAAGATGCTTTCAGCGGCCGGGCTCGCCGACAACAAGCCGGTGGCGTCAAACGACACGCCTGAGGGCAAGGCCCAGAACAGAAGGATAGAGGTAGTGCTTCTGCCGATGGACGTGGACAGGGTCCTTGAGGAGCTTAAGAAATAGGCTTGAGCGTGTCGTCGTTATACGGCCGGTGCGTCAGAGCCGTCACAGGTCCGTCCCCGCAGGCCTGTAAACAACAAAAGCCGGCAGTCTGACTTCCGGCTTTTGTTATTGGAATATCCGGCGGAAACGGTTGCTCGTCAGATGCCGTTTACAGACCCCTTGTTCTCCTGCTTTGAAGGGGCGTGGGTGTCGCTATTTTCCTGAGCGGGAACCGGCCCTCTCATCTCGGACTTTACGATGAATTTTATGGTCGAGTTGCCGGCATTAAGCACTTCGATCACCATATTTTTGAATCTTATCGTATTCGACTCCGCCAGGTCGTAGGTCAAGTCCTGGTAGAAATCCGGCGCCGCGAAATTGTACCGGTATTCACGGTACGCTACCTTGATCGTATTATTGGATTTTCCGTTGTAAACAAGTTCTCTCTTTACGGACCCCTCCCTGTGGACGACCTTCATCTCCACCACGCCTTCGGGCTTGTCTTCCCATGTACGCACAATGCCGAAAACACAGGCGGCGTCGCCGTACGCCTCTCCGGCCTCGTTAACCGCGATGCAGTAATCCCATTTCACATGATCGCCGTTAGGGAGCGTGGGTCTTAAGTCAGGGTTGGCGTAAAGAATATCCCCGTTGTCGAGCTTGCCGTAGGGGGTGAAGGTCATCCTCTTTTTTATCCAGGGGTAGTTCGTCCCGAGCTGGCTCGGAGGCCGATAGTCCGTTATGGCCACAGGGGCTTTGTAGAATATCAGGTTCTCCTCGACGACCATCGGCTCACCCGTATTCGTCTCCTGCACCTGCCCTATTACGAAGGAGGCGGAGTTTTTTTTGATGGCCTTTATAAGCACCGGCTGCATATTGGCGCAGCCTGGCAGAGCGAATGTCATAAATAGAAAAAACAGTAGATATCTTCCCATGGACGCCGCCTCGGATTATCGTCCCCTTCGGGGAATTAGCAGGCTGTTGAAAAACAGCTTGCTAATGCAATCCATGGATGGATTGCCAAATTGCGAGACAAAAAAGTCGAGCAATTTGTGAGATTTGGACGGATTCACTCCGGACAAATCGTAGTTGAAAAAGCCATGGACGGACTTTTTCAACACCCTGTTAGAGAAAAACCCTCGCCTTCAGGCGAAGAGTTCGGTTCGAGTGTCGGTATAAAGAAGCTCCCCTTCCCCGCTTCCCGTTGCAACGGAAGAGCAGAACGGGAGCCCAGCCCTCCCATCAAGGGAGGCGAGGCTTTAATTTGGACCGCCCTGTTATACAAATGATTTGTTGATTTATTATCATTTAATATAACAAATGTCAAATCTCCGGTATAAACGCCGGGTGGACTTGCAAGGAGGAAGGCCAAAACAGCCGCAACATACTTCATTATAATGGATTCACACCACGGTTACGGTCAGATTTATAGAGGGGAGTGAGGGCCATGAAGAACGGATAAAGTCAGCGGGAACTCCCCGTCTGTAAAGCCGCGGGTATCTATTTTTTATGCTATACTTTGCAGGTTTGTAACCGCATCC
>JACRCJ010000186.1 GCA_016219075.1 Deltaproteobacteria bacterium
GACTTTCGCCCTGCCTGAGAAGCCCTGAGGCAGATGGCAATCGGCACAGCCCGGATCGACTCCGAGAGTGCCGTAATGGGGTGACCTCTTAAGCTCCGCGGCGGTGTAACTCATGCTGTGGCAGAAGGTACAGACGGCGTTTAAGCTTAAGGCTCTGTCCGCCATTGTAGCCGCGTAGACAACCCCGAGCAAGGCAGCCGCCAGAAAGATCAAGCGTGCTGAAAATCGTAAGATTTTAGACCTGTCAAATATACCCATTATTTACGATAGAGGTTGTCCGGTTGATGTTCCGGTAATAACGCACATTCCACAGTCAAAAGTATACCTGAATTCTGAAAAACCGCTGTGACTAAAGCTCTGTTTTTAAATGGCTCGCCTCCAGGCTGAAATAGAAAAAAGCGACAGGCTTTGCAGCCTATCGCTTTCAACCATGAAAATTGGCGCCCCCGAGACGATTCGAACGTCCGGCACACGGATTAGGAATCCGTTGCTCTATCCATCTGAGCTACGGGGGCGTATATTAATCGGGTCGTTTTGTACAACGACCACTGACAGCAAAACCTGAGGGCATGGAGACTTAAACCGCTCAATATTTCAGCTGTTTTCGGGAAAACCAAGGCGGCTGGCGTCTCGCAGTCCCGAAAAACCGATTCGGTTATAATCTCAAATTGAAATTTTAATGTCAATATTTTTTTGCGCTCATTTTCAATGGGCATAAACGGCGCGGGACCATCAAAAATTCAGGCGGGGTCAAAAGACAAGTTCCTTTATGCGGGAAGACCGTAGAGTCATTTTGAAGCCCGTAAACCACCTCGGCGGCTCCCCTTCTTACAGAGCTTAAGAGGCTCTCAAGCGAATACATCGAGGAGAAGAAACGGCCTGTCCATCGTGTCCGTCTTCCGGTAAGCATCGGTCCTGACAATACCGGTCAGATGCCTGGCGACAGTCTGCTCAAACTCCTCCACATTAATGAACCTTGTCATCATTGGAATACTGCGGGCACCGAAGACCAAAGGCCCGGGGTTACCCCCTTCCCTTCCCATGATGGTTCAAGACTTGCTGGAACCTTCCCGATATGACCTTTAAGACCAGGTCCGTTTATCTACGCTGGATGGCTTGCCTTCGACGGGGCTCCTACCCGAAAAAGCGCCACGGTCTTCGAGAGAGGTAAAACCGTCATCGTGAGCGTAGTTACAGACCCCGGATACGGAATGGAATATATTGTAATATTGATAGGTTACAAGACCCACTCGGAGATTGTCTTCAGACGGAGGTTTTGATCTTGACTCTCTATGTATCGATAGCGATCCTGGCTCTTGTGATGGGGATATATCTATCCAAGAAGAAGAAAAAGTACAAAAAGACCGACAGAAAGATCACCAAGGCCGTCGAGTACGGGCAGCATGAGCCTGTCTCGATACACCCTCACATAGACACGGCAAAGTGCATAGGCAGCGGCGCTTGCATAAGGGCGTGCCCTGAAAAGGACATAATCGGCATCTCGGGTGGCAAGGGCAGGCTCATTAACGCCTCGCACTGCGTCGGACACGGCGCCTGCGCCGCGGCCTGCCCCGTAGGGGCGATCTCTCTCGTATTCGGCACAGAGACAAGGGGCGTGGACATTCCCTATGTCACCCCGAACTTCGAGACGAACATCAAAGGGGTCTTCATCGTCGGCGAGTTCGGCGGCATCGGGCTAATAAAAAACGCCATCACCCAGGGCAAGCAGGCCGTGGAGTACATCTATTGTCTCTCAAAGGACGACCCCGCCAGGGGCGGCCAGATGCTCGACCTCCTTATAGTCGGGGCCGGCCCCGCCGGGTTCGGGGCCTCTCTTGCCGCCTTAAAGAACAAGCTCAGGTTCGTGACCCTGGACCAGGAGGATATCGGCGGCACGGTGCTTCAGTACCCCCGCCACAAGATCGTAATGACCTCCCCGGTGGAACTCCCTGGCTACGGCAAGGTGAAGCTTAAAGAGACGACCAAGGAAGCGCTACTTGAACTCTGGAATGACGTAATAAAAAAGACGGGCCTCAAGGTAAAAAGCGGCGAGAAGATGACCGGGCTTAAAAGAGAGTCCGATTGCTTCAGGGTGACTACAAGCAAGGGGGAATACCTCTCTAAGCATGTCGTCCTTGCTATAGGCAGGAGAGGCACCCCCAGGAAACTCGGCGCGCCCGGCGAGACCCTCTCCAAGGTCACCTACAGGCTTCTTGACCCGGAGCAGCACAAGGGGCAGAGCATACTGGTCGTCGGAGGCGGAGACAGCGCCGTGGAGGCCGCGATGGCCGTAGCCTCTCAGCCGGGAAACACGGTGCTCCTCTCCTACAGGGGCGAGTCCTTCAGCCGGATAAAGCCCTTGAACAAGGTCCGCCTCGAAGAGGCGCTCGCGAAGAAGTCACTCAAGGTGGCCCTTAATTCAAATGTAAAGGAGATCACCGAAAAAGAGGTGCAGCTTGACTTCGGCAACGAGGTGAAGACCGTCCCCAACGACTATGTCTACATATTCGCCGGGGGCGAGCTGCCGAACGAGTTCCTCAAATCGATCGGCATACAGATAGAAAAGAAGTTCGGCACGGCTTAAGACCAGCCTCCGAGGCCGCCGGTGAAGAGGTCTCAGCCCTTATCACAAAAATAATCTTCCCGTTTTCCCTATTACCTTATTACCTTTCTCATAAACATTGAAGCATCCGAATAGACAAAAGCCCTGCCTTGATCATGCGGGGCTTTTTACAGTCCCGGTCGGTCCTCCAACCTGCGGCCCGTGAAGCCTGTCCGGAAGTTTTTCCGAATGCGTTTACAGCCTACTAAAACTTGAAAGCTATCCTCGTCATCAGGCGGCTGGTGACAGAGTCCTTGCCCTGTTCCCTCTCGAAGGAGAACGAGAAGGTCCAGCTGTTCTTCATGTAAAGGTAGCTTGAGAGCCCGTAAGCGAGGATGTTGTCGCTGTTGATGTAGCCGTACCAGTTCTGCATGTACGAGGCGTGGGCCACGACCTGAAGGACCTCCCAGTTAAGCCTTGAGATCTCCGCATTGTATGTGTTGTGCTTCGAGCCGTAGCCGTTCGCCGTGGAGGCGTTCATGTCAATTGCCACGCCCGAGGCCAGGATGTCGTCCGTGTTGAACCCGGCCCTGAACGAGTTGAAGTTCTGTGAGCTTTCGTCCACCGAGGAGTGCCTGTGCTGGCGCTCCACCCTTCCGTACACATTATACTTTCCGTAGATGCGGTAATTGGCGTTTATGTAGTACGCCTGCTGGCGGCTGTCGTCAACGGCGAAGAGCATCGATTTATAGAACCTGGTGGACCTGAAGGTGTTGAAACCCACGGAGACCGCGGCATTGAAGTCCGGCCTCCAGGAGAGCTCCATTATCCCGTTTACGAGCTGTATCTTCTTGTTTACGGGGTTGATGTCGGCCGTAGCGGTGGCGAATACCGAGACCTGGGAAGCCGGGTTGTAAGATGCCTGTCCGTAGAGGTACTGGCGGTCGGTCGCTCCCTTGTAACCGTTATAGACATAGGCGACGTTACCTGAAACGGTCGAGCTCCTGTAGTAGCCGTAGACTCCGGCGGAGGTAAAGCTTGAGTTGAAGGAGTCGGTGTAGGGGTCGGGCCTGAGGCCCCCGAAGAGCCCTATGCCCGAGTTGACCGAGAGGTTGTATATGGCGTTCACTCCGTCGATACGCTCGATATAAATGTCTTTCGGCAGAAGCCTCCCGGCGGCAAGATAGAGTAGCTTTCCGTTGTTCTCAAGGTAAAGGGTGTCTATGCGCTCGTTCTTCGAGGTCGATGTAGTCGTCTTTGAACCGAGCCTTACCCTGTCCCTGCCGTCGAAGTGGAAGGCGAGGCTTCCGGACTCGTTGAGCTTCGTAAGGTCGAAGCGCACCCGTGCGGTCAGCAGGTGCTGCGCATAGGTGTTAGAGTCCTTGTAGTAGAAGTCCTCCACGGAGACTATCCCGCTTGTCTCCATGGCGCCGGAGTCGGCCGTAAAGACGGCGAACAGAAGTAAGAGAGTCAACCCGGAGGCTTTTATCGGAGATCTCATATTGAAGTATCTATAAAACATCATCCTCAGTTACCTTTAGGGTGGCAGCTCAGGCACCCCGCGTTCGAGGTTGTCTTATGCACTTTTGCGCCCTCTGATGTGTGACACTCTATGCACCCGCCCTTGTTCGTGTAAGCGCCGCCCGGATGGCATGCGGCGCAGTTCGAAGGAGTCGTATGGTGTGTAAGGGGGAATGTCGTCACAGGGTGCGTGAACGCCCATAAGACGGTCGACTTATGGCAGAGCTCGCAGGTCACCCAGTTGTTCGTAGTATGCTGCGCCGACTTTGCCGGGCTGCTCGGGCGGCTCAAATGGCAGCTTGAGCACCCGGAGCTTACGGTCGGGTGGGCATGAGACGACCACGAAAGTGTCGACTTGTGGCACGCCTCGCAGGTAGTCCCGTAGTTATAGGTCGTGTGCGTCGCGGGCCTCACGGGAGTACTGTGGTTCAAGTGGCAGCTTGAGCACCCTGTCGTAACCGACGGGTGAGAGGCCGGGAGCCACGCCGTAGTTGACTTGTGGCACGCCTCGCAGACAGTCCCGTAGTTATAGGTCGTGTGCGTGGCAGGCCTCGGCGGAACGCTGTAAGAAAGATGGCAGCTTGAACACCCGGTAGTAACCGCAACATGGGTGAACGCCCATGTTGCCGTCGACTTATGACAGCTCTCGCAGACCGTCCAGCTGTTAGTCGCGTGTGACGCGGTCTTGGGCGGAGTGGAGTAGTTCAGATGGCAGCTTGAGCACCCGGAGGTCGCCGTCGGGTGCGTAAACGACCATGTCGGATACTTGTGGCAGCTCTCGCAGACCGTCCAGCTGTTCGTGGTATGGCGAGGGGTCTTAACCGGGGTCGAGTAGTTAATATGGCATGTCGAGCACCCGGTAGTGGCGCTCGTGTGCTTGTGCTGAGCCCATGTGGAGGTCGAGGTATGGCACGCCTCGCAGGTAGTCCCGTAGTTATAGGTCGTGTGCGTTACGGGCTTCACGGGAGTACTGTGGTTCAAGTGGCAGGTCGAACACCCTGTCGTAACCGACGGGTGAGAGGCCGGGAGCCACGCCGAAGTGGACTTGTGGCACTGCTCGCAGACAGTCCCGTAGTTATAGGTCGTGTGCGTGGCGGGCCTTGCCGGGGTGCTGTAGTTCAGGTGGCAGCTTACGCACCCTGAGGTCACAGTTGCGTGAGCGTAGGTCCATGACGGGTACTTGTGACAGCTCTCGCAGACGGTCCAGTTGTTGGCCGTGTGCGTTGACGGCCTTGGTGGCGTGCTGTATGCAAGGTGGCAGCTTGAGCACCCTGATGTGGCGGTCGTGTGCTTGTGGGCCGACCATGACGAGGTCGAATTGTGGCACAGCTCGCAGGTCGTACCGTAGTTATTGGCGGTATGCGACGCGGGTCTGGGCGGATTGCTCTTGTTCAGGTGGCAGCTTGAGCAATTGCCGTTGACGCTCCTATGCCTGAAGGTCCACGATATATCGCTGGTGGAATGGCACTCGGCGCAGTCCTGGCCGTAGTTCGACGCCAGATGGTTGGGCGCGGCCTTGTATGCGGTGGAGTGACAGTTGTAGCATACCGTCGTGGTGTTCCTGAAAACGCGGTTCTTGTGGCACTCGGTGCAGTCTGCGCTGCGGTGGCCACCGGTGAGAGGATACGCCGAGTTGCTGTGCAGGAACTGCGTGGCGCTCCATGAGAGCTGCGTGTGGCACTTCGAGCACTCGATGGATCCGAACTGGTTCAGGTGGTTGTCCGTGTGGCACTGCGAGCAGTAGCGGAGTGCGCCCTTGAAAACACCCTTTGTCTTGTGGCAGTTCAGGCAGACGGTGTCCAGGTGTACGCCCTTGAGCTCAAAACCGGCCTTCTTCTTGTGGTCGTACTTGCGCGGCTGCCAGTCGAACTGCGTATGGCAGGACTCGCACCCTTCCTTGTACTCGCCCTTGTGCTTGTCCTTGTGGCAGTCCACGCACCTTTCGTCCTTCGTCTTGTAAGTGCCCTTGGTCTTATGGCACTTGGCGCACTCCGTGTCCCTGTGCTTTCCTACAAGCGGGTAGCGCGTCTGCCTGTTATGGTTAAAGGTGGTCTTTTTCCAGTCGAATGTGTCATGGCACTTCTGGCATACCGTGCCGAGTTCCTTTTTGTGGACATCCTTTTTTTCATGGCAATTGTAGCAGACCGGCGAGATCGGCTTGTACTTGCCGCCGTCGTGGCACTTCGAGCACTCGGTCTTGGTGTGCTTCCCGTCAAGCGCGTACGTGCTGTACTCGCTGGCGTTGTGGTTGAAGACCAGGCTCTTCCACCCGTTCGTCACGTGGCAGGTATCGCAGACCTTCCCCTTGAACTGGCCCCTGTGTTCGTCCTTATGGCAGTCCTCGCACTTCTTGTAGCTTATCCCCGTGAAGCGGCCGTTGGCGTGGCACTTCGAGCAGTCTACTTTTTTGTGCTTTCCGTAGAGCTTATACCCCTTGTACTCATCCGAGTTGTGGTCGAAGTCGATCTTCTTCCAGCCGTTCGTTGTATGGCAGGACTCGCAGGTCTTCGCCTTGAACTGGCCCCTGTGTTCGTCTTTATGGCAGTCCTCGCACTTCTTGTAGCTTATCCCCGTGAAGCGGCCGTTCGTGTGGCACTTCTCGCACGCAACCTTTTCGTGCCTGCCTTCGAGCTTATAGCCCTTGTACTCATCCGAGTTGTGGTCGAAGGACGTCGTCTTCCAGTCTTTTACGGTATGGCATGACTCGCAGGTCTTCGCCTTGAACTGCCCCCTGTGTTCGTCCTTATGGCAGTCCTCGCACTTCTTGTAGCTTATCCCCTTGAAGCGGCCGTTCGTGTGGCACTTCTCGCACGCCACCTTTTCGTGCCTGCCTTCGAGCTTGTATCCCTTGTACTCAGGAGAGGCGTGGTCGAAGGTAAGCTTCTTCCATCCGCCGGTTGAATGGCATGACTCGCAGGTCTTGCCAGGGTACTGCCCCTTGTGCTCGTCCTTGTGGCAGTCCAGACAGACGGCGTTCTTTACGGGCTTGTACTTGCCGCCATCGTGGCACCTGGCGCACTTCACGTCCATGTGCTTTCCGGTGAGCGGGTATGTTGAGCCGGTCTTGTGGTCGAACTTCGTTTTGTCCTTCCAGCCCTTTACGTTGTGGCACTTCGAGCAGTCCCGGTCGAGCTGTTTTTTGTGCTCGTCGGCGTGGCAGCCGGCGCACTCCTTCGAGGCGCCCGTGTAGACGCCTTCCTTCTCCCTCTTGTGGCACTTGTCGCAGGCGACTTTTTCGTGCTTGTCCCTGAGCAGATAATCCGTCCTGTCGTGTTCGAAGTTCTCTTTGTCGATCGTCACCATCTTGTAGGAAAGGCCCTTGTGGTCGCTGTGGCACTGGACGCAGGTGCCCTTGAATTTGGCGTGCATCCCCTCGCCCTTCTTTATCTTCGCGTCGAGCTTGTCGTGGCACTCAAGGCACTTCCCGTCCGGCACGCCTCCGCCGAGCTTGTGGCACTGCGTGCAGTTCCTTATGCCCTCGTACTTGGCGTGCGCCTTGGCGAGGTCGCCGGGGCTTATGAGGGAATCGACCCCGTCCCTGGCGAACGCGGCCGAGCAAAATACGAACATTGCTATGAAGAGGAAAAGCTTTTTCATCTGTCTCCCTGGTGCTTTTTACGCTAATCCGAACCCTCGCCGGCCATAAAGCCGGAGAGGGTTCGGAGTTGAAGGCGTTTTATCTGCCGGTTATTTTAAAATTGAGGGTATCACAAGGTTTTAATGAGCCCTGAAGATGTAGTAGACTATTATGTGCAGGAACATGATGATAAACATCACTATTGCCAGCGGCACATGGAGCACATGCCAGTGGTGCAGGAGCTTGTGCGTGGTTACAAGCAGGCTTTTACGCCTCAGGAGCGCGGCCTTGTTTTCAAGGAGGGCCACGATCTCGCCCCTCTCGGCGCGTCCGAGGTGATAGCGGTTCTTAAGCACCCTTGTGAGGCTCCAGACCTTGAAGTAGTTCTTGATGTCGGTCCAGACGAGGAATAGGAGCGCGGATAAGGCCCCTCTCTCCCTTACATCCACCGTGCTTATAGATTTAAGGATGGTCGATATGCGCCTGCGGTCCTTGTCGCCCTCGTTTTCGTCGACGAGGTACGCGGCGTGCTCCCTGTCGATAGAGGCCATGATCTTTCCGGTGTCTTTTATGCCGAGCTCGTTTAAGAGGTTCGAGATATTTATCTTCTTAAGCTTCCCGCCGATCTCAGTGTCGAGGTCCGCCACCGACCCTTCGATCTCCTTTACGCCGAGCTCGGCGCCGTTTATGCCCCTGGGTATCTGCACGTAGATGTACCTGCCGAGCACGCCGAAGACCGTCGTCACTATCATGCACCAGAAGCTTGTGGCCACGAGGCCGTGGAGCTTGAAGGTGGTATGCAAGGTAACGAGTATCGGGCCCATGATGCCGAAGAACATGTGCGCCGAGAGCCAGTGGCGCATCGAACCCAGACGGTTGAACGCCCCGATCCTCTTTCTTACGCTGTAGAGCATCATGACGACCATCATCGCCGAGCCCGTCCACCCTATCGGGTGCCAGACCCCCTTGCCCGGCTCGTAGAGTATCGGGTAGCTCTTCATGTAACCGAGCCTGTGAACGAAGCTCAAGATGCTGCTTGCGGGAAGGAACATCTCCGTTAAGCTCTCATAGGCGCCGAGTAAGACTACTATCAGGGCGAGGACCGCCAGAAAGGACTCAAAGGCGTAAGCGCTTTTCGCGGACTTGGCTTTCGTTACAGTCGCGCTCCCGGAGGCTGTTACTCCCTTGTTTTCAGCTGCTATCGCAATGTCCGCTTCCGCCACTCTGCAAGGCCTCCGAAGTATTAAATAAGGTCTCTGACCGTTTTTTGAAAAAAGAGCGAAATAATGTACTTAGATATACTGTCTTTTCACCCTCTCGGGATGTAACCTGAATTACAAAGATTAATTTTTTTAATTAAAAGTCAGGAATTTCAGAACCGGGTGACGGGGCGAGACGCGATGATAAATC
>JACRCJ010000183.1 GCA_016219075.1 Deltaproteobacteria bacterium
ACCTTCAGGTCCCTCAAGAAGCTCAACCCCGAGGCAAGGGTGATCCTCTTTACAGGGTACTTCAAGGACGCGGATAAATCCATCTATGAAGGGGTCAGGGAAGGCATGATAGATGTCTGCATCAGGAAGCCTTTTTTCTCCGAGGAGATCGTGCAGACGGCCAGGAAGTATTCCTGACAGGGGGGCTCCGGGGGGGGATTTTCCTGTTGATGGAAAATCAGAAAAAATCAAGTTTTACGCGCTGTTAGCCGTACGCAAAGAGGATTGACGCAGGCATCCGCAAGACTCTATTTGCCTTGACACGGATTTGCTATTTTACTAAGATAAGCTGAAGACAATTTTTGTCACCAGAGCGGAGACTAATGACAGACAGGATAGGCGAACTTCTACTAAGAGAAAAATTAATAACGCAGGACCAGCTTAAGAATGCCATCGACGAACAGAAAAAAAGCGGCGGCAGGCTCGGGTATAACCTTACAAAGCTGGGGTTTATCACCGAAAAGGACCTGACGACTTTCTTGAGCAGGCAGTACGGTATCCCCACTATCGACCTGTCCACCCAGGAAATAGACGCCGAGATCATAAAGCTCATCCCCGAAGACGTCGCCCAGAAGTACCAGGTGATACCGGTAAGCAGGACAGGCTCGACCCTGGTAGTGGCCATGGCGGACCCGTCCAACATCTTCGCCATCGACGATATAAAGTTTTTGACCGGTTACAATGTCGAGCCGCTGGTCGCCGCGGACGCGTCCATAAAGGCCGCCATAGAGAAGCTTTACGAGACCCCCGAGATGGGCCTTGAGGGCGTTCTGACCGAGTTCGACGACGGCGAGATGGAGCTGATACACGATGAGGAAGAGATCGACCTCATGGACCTCAAAAAGGCCGTTGAGGACGCCCCGGTCGTCAAGCTCGTCAACCTCATACTTACCGACGCCATAAAGAAGGGCGCTTCCGATATCCACATCGAGCCGTACGAGAAGAGCTTCAGGGTCCGTTACAGGGTGGACGGCGTTTTGTCCGAGGTCATGAAGCCTCCGATGAAACTGAAGAACGCGATAGTGTCGAGGATAAAGATCATGAGCCAGCTCGACATAGCCGAGAGGCGTCTTCCCCAGGACGGACGCATAAAGCTCAAGCTCTCCAAGAACAAGGAGATGGACTACAGGGTCTCGGTCCTGCCGACGCTCTTCGGCGAAAAGGTGGTCTTGAGGCTTCTTGACAAGAGCAACCTCCAGCTCGACATGACAAGGCTCGGGTTCGAGGAGAAGGCCCTGACGGACTTCATGAACGCGATACACAAGCCCTGGGGCATAGTGCTCGTCACGGGACCCACAGGCTCCGGAAAGACCACTACGCTTTATTCGGCCCTCTCGGAACTCAACAAGACCAGCGAGAACATCTCGACCGCCGAGGACCCGGTCGAGTTCAACCTGATGGGCATAAACCAGGTCCAGATGCACGAGGACATCGGCCTCAACTTCGCGGCTTCCCTCAGGAGCTTTTTAAGACAGGACCCGGACATCATAATGGTCGGGGAGATCAGGGACTACGAGACGGCCGAGATAGCCATCAAGGCCGCTCTTACGGGCCACCTGGTCCTCTCAACGCTCCATACCAACGACGCGCCTGCTACCGTGAACAGGCTCCTTAACATGGGCGTTGAGCCTTTTCTCGTATCTTCAGCCTGCAACCTGATACTCGCTCAAAGGCTCGCCCGTAAGATCTGCAAGGACTGCAAGACCAGGGTCCAGATATCCGAGAAGGCGCTCGTGGACCTCGGGCTTTCCCCCGAGGACGCCCACAGGATGGAGATATCCAAGGGCAACGGATGCGCCACCTGCAACGGTTCCGGCTACAAGGGCAGGATAGCCCTTTACGAGGTAATGCCGTTCACGGACACCCTGAAAGAGCTCGTCTTGAACGGCGCGTCTTCGTCCGAGCTCAAGAGGGGGGCGATAAAAGAGGGCATGAAGTCACTGAGGATGAGCGGCATAACAAAGGTCGCCGAGGGTGTCACAACCATCGAGGAGATCCTCAGGGTAACAATGGCCGACTGACACGCACTTCACCTTACATCCGGCTTTTTGCCAGTTTCCGAGTATTTCCGTGCATGAACCCTCAGGCCGAAGGCCCCGGGGTTCTCAATCCTTTAAAGAAAATGAGCTCTCCGCGGGCTTTGAACCAGGGGGGACGGGCCTGTTTTGAAGCAACAGCGCTTTCAGATGAAAACCTTTCGTACCGGGCGTTCTTTCATCCCCGGGATTAAAACCCCGGGGTTTCCAGAATGTTAATCACAAAATTCCCTGTAGCTTGCTACAGGGTTTCCTTGTAAAATCCTCCCCCTCGATGGGGGAGGGTAGGGTGGGGGTGAAAAAATGTTTTCACCCTCCCCGCTTCCCGTTGCATAGGAAGAGCGCAACGGGAGCCCAGCCCTCGCAATCGAGGGAGGGGAGGCTTAAGGAGATACCCCGGAGCTTGCTCCGGGGTGGTTCATATAAAAAAATAATTTTTGTAACTTTTGTCCTAACAATCGAGTTCGCAATCATTTAAGATTTTCCGTAAACAGCCGATAATCATAGTGTTAGGGAAAATAAAATTGCGGGGTGAATCAAATGGCGGTTGAAGGCGGTTCAAAGATGAATCTTCAGGAATTACTGAGGGTCATGGTAGACCAGGGAGGGTCCGACCTCCATGTGTCCGCCGGCTCGCCACCGAGGCTCAGGGTCCACGGAAAGCTCACCCCGATGAACATACCGTCCCTTACCGGCGTAGACAGCAAGCAGATATGCTATGCCATCCTTACCGATATACAGAAGCACAAGTTCGAGGAGGAGAACGAACTGGACTTCTCCTTCGGCATAAAGGGCCTGAGCCGCTTCAGGGGCAACCTCTTTGTCCAGAGGGGCACCGTTGCAGGGGTCTTCAGGACCATCCCGTTCCAGATAAAATCGTTCCAGGAACTGGGCCTGCCCCCGATAATAGAAGAACTTTCCAGGAAACCAAGGGGCCTTGTCCTCGTGACCGGGCCTACCGGAAGCGGTAAGTCGACGACACTGGCTTCCATGATAGACAAGATAAACAACGAGAGGACCGAGCACATAATAACGGTCGAGGACCCGATCGAGTACCTTCACAACTCAAAGACCGCCCTTGTCAACCAGAGAGAGGTCGGCTACGACACGCAGGGCTTCAAAAAAGCCCTGAAGTACATACTTCGCCAGGACCCCGACGTCGTGCTCCTCGGGGAGCTGCGTGACATGGACACCATAGAGACGGCTCTGACCATCGCGGAGACGGGCCACCTCTGTTTCGCGACCCTTCACACCAACTCCTGCGTCCAGACGATGAACAGGATAATAGACGTCTTCCCCTCCACCCAGCAGCCGCAGGTCAGGGCGCAGCTCTCTTTCGTCCTCGAAGGGGTGCTCTCGCAGCTCCTTCTCCCGAGGGCCGACGGCAAGGGCAGGGTGGTGGCCCTTGAGATAATGGTACCCAACGCGGCGATAAGGAACCTCATAAGGGAGGACAAGATCCACCAGGTATATTCCCAGATGCAGGTCGGACAAAACAAGTTCGGCATGCAGACCATGAACCAGAGTTTCATGAACCTTTACTCGAGGCGCCTGATATCGCTTGAGGAAGCCATCGGACGGAGTTCCGAGCCTGATGAGCTCCACCAGATGATGGGAAACGCGGGCATGCTCAAGCAGGGGATGCCTTCAGGGAGGACGAGCTAAACCATGCCAACATTCGTATATTCCGGTAAGTCCGCAGGCGGCGAGATGAGGAAGGGCGAGCTCCAGGCCGCAACCCTCGCCCAGGCCACGGCGTCTCTCAGGCGCCAGCAGATAGTCCCGGCCTCGATCAACGAGAAGAAGGAGGGGTTCTCCTTTTCAAGACTCTCGGAGATAAAGCTCGGCGGGGGAGTAAAGACCAAGGACATCGTAATATTCAGCAGGCAGTTCGCCACCATGATAGACGCGGGCCTGCCGCTCGTCCAGTGCCTTGACATCCTCGCGAGCCAGCAGGAGAACGCGACATTCAAGAAGGTGCTCATCGACGTTAAGTCATCGGTCGAGGGGGGATCGACCTTCGCCGACGCCCTGAGAAAACACCCCAAGGTCTTCGACGACCTGTACGTAAACCTCATAGCCGCCGGCGAGGTCGGAGGCATCCTTGACACGATCCTTAACAGGCTCTCGGGTTTTTTAGAGAAATCCGAGAAGCTCAAGGGAAAGATAAAAGGGGCCATGACCTACCCGACTGCGGTCATCGTGATAGCGTGCCTTGTCGTCACGGGCCTTCTTGTCTGGGTCGTACCCATATTCCAGGACATGTTCTCGAGCTTCGGCCAGGCGCTTCCGGCCCCTACCCAGATGGTAGTAAAGATGAGTAACGCCATGAAGAATTACTGGTATGTCATCTTCGGGACGATAGGCGGCGTGGTCTTCGGCCTCACGCGGGTCTACAAGACCCCG
>JACRCJ010000179.1 GCA_016219075.1 Deltaproteobacteria bacterium
AATCGCCTTACAATAATGTCAGAGGAGGCAGTATGAATTTTGAGTCGGTGAAAACAAGGTTTATGGGGAGCTATGTATTCCTGATACTTTTGTTCCTGATACAGCTCCCGATAGTCTACATGCTCGTCGGAGGGATGAGCAAAAAGTACGCGCAGGTCGAAACCGCGTCCGATCTCAGGAAAAGGGCCGTTGAGATCAACTACGTCCTCAACCGCCATATCATGAACGGCGAAGAGGAACTGGAAGCGGTATTCCAGGCCAAGAGAGTGGAGTTCGGCGAACAGATAGACGCGCTTAAGAACGGCACAAAAGAGATACCCGCCATAAAAGATTCCAATTCCCTGCAAAAACTTGAAGTGCTGAAAAATAAATGGACCGCGATGCGCGCCGCCATGGACGAAGCGATGACAAGCGGAGACAGTTTAAGCGTCGTGATGACCGAGATAGAGCAGAGCACCTACCCGATGGTCGACAAGATGAACCTCCTGGTAAAGGGCTTTGTGGCGACGCATGACCAGTCTTACGCCAGGAGCATAGACCTTGCCGGGCTCCAGAGGATGAGGACAGTAAACCTCTCATACCTGATGGAAAGGTACGCGAGGAGTAATTATGAGTTGGACCTCGTCGCTGATAATATTAAAAAGACGGTAGCCGATTTTGATTCCACGCTCAACGGGCTGAGGTTCGGCTCGGCTGAGCTTGGCTTAAGACCCGTCGGAAGCAAAGATATGATCGTCAGGTTCAAGGACGCCGAGGACCTCTGGTCAAAGAGAAAGAGCCTGGTATCTGCCGGCATGAAGGACAAGGATGTCTTCTTGTCAAAGGTCAAGGACCTCTCAAACATACACACCCCCGGGATAGTGGCCTCAGCGGACGACCTCACAAGGCAGATCGCCGATAACGCCAGAAGCTCGGCCATCCGCGGCATACTTATAATGGCCGCCGCCGTGCTACTTTCAACCGCGATGGCGATATTCTTCATGTACCTCACCAACTTCCACATCATAAGGCCGGTTATTAGGATAAAGGAGACGGTGGAAGGGTTCGCGAAAGGGGATCTTTCACAGAGGGCGAATGTAAAGATAAAGATCCTTGGCAAAGAGTTCAATGACGAGATTAAGAACCTCGGCGACAGCGTCGATGAGATGGCGGTCCAGGTCTCGGATGTGATAGGCAGGATCTCGGACTCCTCAAATCACCTCGCCTCGGCCTCGGAGCAGCTCTCCTCGTCTTCCGTGCAGATTTCCGAAGGCGCCGACAGGCAGTCCTCACAGACCTCTCAGGTCGCAACGGCCATGGAGGAGATGAACGCCACGGTCATAGAGGTCGCGAAAAACTCACAGCAGGCGTCTGATTCCGCCAGGACTGCTCAGGATATGGCGACCAGGGGCGGAGACGTTGTAACGCAGGCCATCGCCGCGATGCAGGAGGTCGCCGCTTCCACTGCCATAACCGCAAAGACCATCAAGGAGCTCGGAAAGAGCTCCGAAGAGATAGGCACCATAGTCTCCGTCATCAACGACATAGCCGACCAGACGAACCTCCTTGCCCTTAACGCGGCGATCGAGGCCGCCAGGGCCGGAGAACAGGGCAGGGGCTTCGCGGTGGTGGCCGACGAGGTGAGGAAACTCGCCGAGAGGACCACGAAGGCCACAAAAGAGATAAGCTCCATGATCAAGACCATACAGACCGAGACCGGCAAGGCCGTCGGTGCGATGGACGCCGGGACCGACAGGGTCGAAAACGGAGTCAAGCTCGCCAACGAGGCCGGTGACGCCCTGAAGCAGATATTCACCGGAGTGGAGGATGTGACCGACAAGATAAGCCATATCGCCACATCCGCCGAAGAGCAGAGCTCGACAACGGATGAGATAACGAGGAACATGGACTCCATAGCCGAGGTTGCAAAATCCAATGTGGCCGCCATAGGCGAGGTGGCAAACGCAACGGACGAGATGGCGCGCCTTGCCTCGGAGCTTAAGGAGCTTGTCTCAAAGTTCAGGATATTAAAGTCGTACGAGGCCGTCGACATCAAGACATCCGCAGGTATCAGGAAGGCAAAGGGCCGGACCCCGGCGGCTCAAGAGAGATTGAAGGCGGTAAGCTGATCACAGGTGAGCTTAAGCTTATTTAACTTGCATACAGGAGCGTGGAGACGATGATTGCCGAGAATGTCCGCCTTGATGAAGAGACGTTGAAGTCGATGGAACTGCCTGTTCTTCCGGCTACGGCGCAGAAGGTCCTGGGACTGATGGCTGACCCCGATGTGTCGATAGAGAAGATAAAAAGGCTCATATCGACCGACCCGGGGCTTACGACCAAGATACTCAAGGTGGCAAACTCGGCGTTCTACGGGAGCCAGAGGAACATACAGAACCTCACTCAGGCTATCCTTATGCTCGGCCTCAACGCCGTAAGGAACCTTGTCGTGGCCACATCGATGAAGAACGTCTACAAGAGGTTCGGCCTCGCTGAAAAGCTCCTGTGGGAACAGCTTCTCGGCTCCGCCCTGGCCTCGAACATAATAGCCAAGCATACAAGGGTATCCGACCCGGAGGACGCCTTTATCGGCGGGCTCCTCCATGATATCGGAAAGGTCGTCCTCAATAACGAGTTCCCGGACGCCTTCGCCAAGGTCATGGAGAAGGTCTATAACGACTCCGTCCCGTTCTCGAAGGCCGAGTCCGAGGTATTTGAGATGTCTCAGAGGAAGGTCGGGGCGATCGTAGTAAAAAAATGGGGTTTCCCCGAGAACCTCGAGCTGCTGCTCCGCTACTTCGACGACCCCGAGGTGATCGCCAAGGAGCGTTACATCTACAACCTCGTCACCGTCATCAAATTAGCTGACGCCATGTGCCAAAAGATTGGCATGGGATGGAGAAATCCGGGCGGAGACGCCGTGGATTTCGGGAATCTCCCCGATTCCCTTGGTCTTGACGAGGCCGGTTTGAAGGACCTTTTCGAAAAAGTACAGGTGGTATTCAGTCAGGGCATAGACAGTTTCTGAGCAAAAACGCCATTTCATGAAAAAAACCGCTTTTTTTGGGTTTACCGTCCCTTTACGCCCTTTCCTCGGCACGCCTTTTGCAATTCACTATTCAGCGTAACTGATGCCCCTGTTCCAGGGGCGTCAAGAACCCGTAAAACCTTTCAAGGGGTCTTTTATGGCAGCCTGGTGGATTGTCTTTCTGGCGTTCGACATAGCCCTCATGGGCGCGGTCTTCTATATACTCGTCTTCCGTAAGAACAGGTCCCGCCCGGCCGCGCACCCGGTTACGGCGAAGGCCCCTGCGGTTAAAGACCCCGCGCCGTCAATACTCATGGAACTTAAAGAAGAGCTGGTTTCCGTAAGGAAGACCGCGGCCGACCTTGAGAAAAAAAGGATCGAGCTTGACGCCTTTGACAGGGGACTGCGTGAAAGGTACATCAGGCTCGACGAGATGCTCAAGAAGGCCGCAGAATCGGCAAAGGATACCGAGGTCATCAGGGAGGGCCGCGCTTCCGAGGATACATACCGCAAGGCTGTGAAGATGCTCAGGATGGGGCATCATGTCGAAGATGTCGTAAAAAACCTCGGCATATTGAACGGAGAGGCGGAACTTATCTCGGCTATAAACGACTACAGGCAATAGGAGCCTGTTTTATCCCACTTTTATCCCACCTTATTCGCACGCTCCGCAACACAACTCTGCAGTAAAACCCTCTGAAGCCGCGCCGAAGTCTCTTCGGCGCGGCGACCTCGCCTCCCGGAAAAAATTACACGCAGGGGAATTTTATTCCCATCCGGCCGGTCCAGTGACAGGGCGGGGCTTTTCTTGAGCGGCAAAAAGTCCCTTTATCGACTGGAATACGCTTAATTCAGAGATTGGCACGCATGTTGCATTTATTTCAGGTAGCTCGAAAAGGGTTTAAGTCCCGTGAGCGGTAAAAAGGTAAAAAACGGCAGAAGGGGTGGAAGATGGACAGAGGAATATTTGTTGCGCTCTCAGGCGCGGTCCTTCAGGAAAGAAGGCTTGAGATACTTACCGACAACCTCGCCAACATAAACACCGCGGGCTTTAAAAAGCAGAAACCCGTCTTCGAAGATGCGATGCCAAACCCATGGTCCACAAGGACTTTCGCCAGATCCAACGGGGTCGCGATTGATATGTCGCAGGGCATGACCGAGAAGACCGAGAGGAAGCTCGATGTGGCCATAAAGGGAGACGGGTTCTTTGTCGTGGACACTGCGAACGGCCCCCGTTACACAAGGGACGGGAACTTCTCCATGGGCATAGACGGCACGCTCCTTACCAGGGAAGGCTACGCCGTGAAGGGCGAGAAAGGCGTCATAAAGCTGACCACGGCGGATGTCACAATTGACGCAACCGGCAATGTGCAGGAGAAAGGGGTGACCCTTGACAGGTTAAAGCTCGTCTCGTTCAACAATATCTCCGGGCTCAGAAGGGAAGCCGGGTTCTTCGTCCCCTCGGACCCCTCCGTAAAAGAGACGAAGGCCGGGGCGAACACGCAGGTGGAGCAGGGCTACATGGAGGTCTCCAATGTGAACGCCGTCAGGGCGATGACGACGATGATAGAGGCGATGAGGTC
>JACRCJ010000190.1 GCA_016219075.1 Deltaproteobacteria bacterium
GTCGGAGGGGCCTCCTGGCCGCCGACGAAACCCGTTACCTTCGGGATGCCCTTGACGATATGCCAGGTCTCGTCGTTAAGCTCCATGTTGATCAGGATATAGCCGGGGAAAAACTTCCTCGAAGTGGTCCTCTTGACCCCCTTGACCATATCGACGACCTTCTCCGAAGGGACCAGCACCTCTCCGAAGAGAGCTTCCTTGCCGGCCTGCTTGATCTTCTCCTCCAGGGACGCCTTTACCTTGTTCTCATACCCTGAGTAGGTATGGACTACATACCACTTTTTCCCCATATTACCTCATTTCAAAATTAAGCCGATCAGTTTGGAGAGGACCAGGTCCACGAGACCCAGAAAGACAGAGAGCACTACCGTCACGAGTATGACTACCCATGTGGAGGTCATGGTCTGCTGCCTGGTGGGCCAGGTGACTTTTTTAAGTTCCTGTCTCGAGTCGGCGTAAAACTGTTTGGCTTTATCTATTTTTTCCATTCCCGTCCCTGTCGTCCAGTTTCATTCATGTGTACAGGCGAATTTCGCTTGAAAAATTTGGCAGGCCAGGAGGGATTCGAACCCCCAACTTGCGGTTTTGGAGACCGCCGCTCTAGCCGTTAGAGCTACTGGCCTGTCGTCTGAAGATCCACCAGGACGCTGAAAAAGTCCTTCCCGGGCTTTTTCAGCCGCGACTTGCCCGAAGCGAATACGGACAAGTCTCACAAACTGCTTTTTAAGTGTTGGTACGCCTGAGACTTCGTTTACGGCCTTGCATGCCGTATGTTCACAGGTACTTTCCGGTACGCTTTTTCAAGTGTTGGTGCGCCTGAGACTTCGTTTACGGCTTTGCATTCCGTATGTTCACAGGTGCTTTCCGTTACGCTAAAAAAACCCTCGATCCGGCGGTCCGTCACTTTACCGCCCGGCCGGCGGCGTTTTTCCGCAACCCGCCGCGAGACAAATCAAACGCGGCCCGAAGGCTTTTGACGCCCTCAGGCCCGCGGTCCAAACTATTTCGTTTCCCTGTGAGGCGTGTGCTTCTTGCAGAACTTGCAGAACTTCTTAAGCTCAAGCCTGTCCGGAATCGTTTTTTTGTTCTTTGTCGTCGAGTAGTTCCTGCGCTTGCACTCCGTGCACGCCAGTGTGATTATATCCCTCATCTATTCCTCCATCGGGACAAAAACTTCCTGTATCCCGCTTCTTGTTTTTTGCCCCGAAAAACGCGGCTCTTTTACTCTATTATCTTGGTAACGACCCCGGCGCCCACGGTCCTGCCGCCTTCGCGGATGGCGAACCTCAGGCCCTCTTCCATCGCTATCGGGGTGATAAGCTCAACATCAAGGTTGACGTTGTCTCCGGGCATTACCATCTCGGTGCCGTCGGGAAGCTTCGATACCCCGGTCACGTCGGTCGTCCTGAAGTAGAACTGCGGACGGTACCCGTTGAAAAACGGCGTGTGGCGCCCCCCCTCTTCCTTCGTGAGGATGTAGACCTCGCCCTTGAACTTGGTGTGCGGGGTGATAGAACCGGGCTTCGCAAGAACCTGCCCCCTCTCGACCTCTTCCTTCTTCGTACCCCTTAAAAGGGCGCCGATGTTGTCGCCGGCCTCCCCCTGGTCCAAAAGCTTCCTGAACATCTCCACTCCCGTGACGACCGTCTTTACGGTCGGACGAAGCCCGATGATCTCGACCTCTTCTCCAACCTTTACAACACCCCTCTCCACGCGCCCCGTTACGACGGTGCCGCGACCGGATATCGAGAAGACGTCCTCCACGGGCATGAGGAAGGGCTTTTCTATGTCCCTCTTCGGGTCCGGTATGTAGGTATCGAGCGCGTCCGTGAGCTTATGGATCGCCCCGCACCACTCGCATTCCTTCTTGCCGCAGCCGCACTCGAGCACCTTCAACGCGCTGCCGGTTATCACCGGGATGTCGTCGCCGGGGAACTTGTACTGGTTTAATAGCTCCCTTACCTCGAGCTCCACGAGCTCCAGAAGCTCCTTGTCGTCCACCATGTCAACCTTGTTCAGGAATACCACTATGTAGGGCACGCCGACCTGGCGGGCCAGAAGTATGTGCTCCCTGGTCTGGGGCATCGGGCCGTCGGCGGCCGAGACCACCAGGACCGCCCCGTCCATCTGGGCGGCTCCGGTGATCATGTTCTTTATGTAGTCGGCGTGGCCGGGGCAGTCGATATGCGCGTAGTGCCTCTTGTCGGTCTGGTACTCGACGTGAGAGATCGATATCGTTACGCCTCTTTCCCTCTCCTCGGGGGCCTTGTCGATATTCTCGTATGCGAGAAACTCGGCGTACCCCCTGGAGCTCA
>JACRCJ010000187.1 GCA_016219075.1 Deltaproteobacteria bacterium
CCACTTACGTAAGGGTCAGGGCAAATAAGGACCTCGGCCCGACCGAAAACGAGGTCGCATATGCCTACCAGAACAACGACGACCAGAAAAGCAGCAGCCTCTCCACCTCATCCGACGCCAATTTTCGAAACAAGACGCGTCTTTCAAAAAACACCAATATGTTCATAGGGGCTACGCGGAGCGAATCAAAAAACAAGATCGACTCTCCGACTGACCCTCGGACCACCCATACCACGCTCCAGGGTCTGACGCTGGACCTTAGTTCGAAACCGAGCAAGGAATTCAACCAGAGGCACAATTATAGTTTCTTCAGCAGTAAATCGGACGGCACAAACACCGGATCGACTTACTCCGGAGACCTTAACTACAGCTTCTCAGACAGGTTAAACTCGCACCTCGGGCTTACCTACTCCGAGAGCAAGGATGACACTCCCTCATCGCAATTCAAGAGCCAGACCGTATCCACGAATGACAATATCAACTACCGGCTGACCAGCAACCTGAGCATCTCCGAAACGATATCATATACAAAGACGACCACCAACGCTTCGGAAGGCACTGCGGCCAATGTCGGAGGCCGGTCATACCTCAGGCTCAACACGATGATTTCTTACTGGAAGACCCTGCCTTTCGCGAATCTCACCGCGAGCTACGCCCTTGGCTATACCGAGGACAATCTCTTGAGGGAGGTCGGAAGAAAGGGCGGAAAGGGAATAGAACAGAGTGCGGCCGTCGGTTTAGGCAACATAGATGTGAACCCCCATGTGGGCTTTAACGCCTCCGCCCACTTAACCTCCATCAAAAACCTCTCAGGCGACATCGGCGGCAGAGGCTACGGCTACGAAGCCAATGCCTTCAACAAGTCCTTGAGGAAATATGTCCAAATCACCGGGGTATACAGCAAGGAGACAACGGCATCCTGGATCAGTGTACTTGAAGAGCGGAAAGAACTCTACAGGCTGAGCGTCACGTCAGAGTACTTCAGGAACACGAGAATACGGGGCAATGCCGAACATGTCAACGGCTTCAACAACATAACCGGCTTCACCTCTACCGCTACCCAGGACCTGGCCGTAGAGCACACAAGGGGTCTTTTGGGGGGGGCTTTAACCCTGACGGCCTCATTCAACCGCTTTACGGCCCACACCTCGGGTGTGCCCCAGAAGGTATTCTCCAACCTCTACGGGGCCAGATACTCAAGACCCATTTTAAGGACCATGTTCTGGCAGTTAAGCCTGTCCAGGAGCGAAAGGACGGACCAGGCGACATTCACCAATGTCACATCGGCCGAAAACAGTATATTCTTGCCTCTGAGAAGCTGGCTCTTCTCCCTGGAGCACCTGTACACTCTCACGGAGGACCCGCGGAGGGAACGCGCCGAGAACAGGTTGATGCTGAAAGCCTCAAGGGCGTTCTTCAGGGTCTATTAAGCGTAAAGCCGTAAACGGTAGCCTCCTCATCCCCTGACCATATGGAAACAGTAGACGAAAAAAACACTTCCGGCGCGGCCTTATTCCTCTTTACGGTCATCCTTGCCATAGTCGCCTCGGCGCTGGCTTTTGCGGCCCACCGCAGGAACTCGATATGGGGCGACCCGCCGTCGTTGTGGGCGGATGTGGCCGCAAAATCCCCGGAAAAGGCGCGCCCCCACTACAACCTCGCCACAGTACTCGCCGGCTCGGGCCGCCTCGACGAAGCCCTCAGGGAGAACTACAGGGCCATAGAGCTGTACCCGGATTACGCGAAGGCCCACTTCAATATAGGGGCCATATTCCATGTGCGGGGAAGGGTCGATGAGGCGATAGAGAAGTACAAAAAGGCCCTGTCGCTTCAGCCCGAGATCGTAGAGGCCCACAACAACCTCGGGTATGCGTATTACAGCAAGGGGTTGTTCGAAGAGGCCATGAAGGAGTACAACGCCGCCGTCTCCCTGAGGCCGTCCCATGTGACGACATATATCAACATAGGCTATATCTACAGGGACATGGGAAGGACTGAAGACGCGATAAGCGCTTACAGAGAGGTTCTAAAGTACGCCCCGCGGATGCCGCTGCCACATTATCTTATCGGGGAAGCCCATCTTTCGGAAGGCAGGCTTGATCTGGCAGCCGGGGACTTCAGAACAGCCCTCGGGATCGACCCCGGGTTCGCCGAGGCGCATAACGGGATGGGAAAGGTCTTTGAAAGGGCCGGAAGAAGGGACGAGGCCATCAGGGAGTACTCGGAGGCCCTCGACTTGAAACCTGGGTTGACCGAAGCCAGGGACAACCGAGCCCGCCTTATCGAAGGAAGACGCTGACTCAACCGCGGCGTAAAGAACGCGGGGGCCGGAGATGACTCAGCCTAAGGCCGCTCTTATCTGTTTAAGGGCGTGCCGCGCCTCTTTCCTTACGGACTCGAAAGGGTAATCCTCGAACGCCATCACATACCCCTCAAAACCCCTGGCCTTGCCCTTGAGAGAACCGGCCACCTTGAGAAGCCCGAGTATCGACTGCGTGTCTTTTCTGTCCCCGGCCATCATGAGGGCGTCGAATATCTTCGGGATCTCCGCGTTACCGAGTTCTTTCCCGGCGGCTATAAGCGCCTCGGCTATGGACACCACGGCGGCCTCGTTGCCGGAGCTCAGGACCGAGAGCAGGGTCTCTATGCCTTTCTTGCCTGCCTTGATGAGGGCCTGGGCGGAAGTAAGCCTGAAGAACGGCTCACTGTGAGTAAGGATGTGCTTTTTGAGTATCGCAAGGCCGTCCGGGAACTGCGCCAGCGCCGCCGCAGAAGCCTTTCTTACATGGTACACATCGCTCGTAAGATGCTCTACAAGCACATCCCTTGCGTCCGAGGTCTTAAGGCGCGCAAGCTCCTCGGCCGCGAGTATCGACACATCCTCGTTCTTATGGTCGAGGCTCGCCACCAGGATGTTATGGAACGCCTTGTTCCTTGCGAGCGCTATCGTATGGAGGATGGTCTTGGGGAATACCCCGGGCGGGGGGGTTTCGATCAGGTAAGACAGCTCCCTGACCGTCTCCGCGAGGTCTTCCTTTGCAAGGTGATTTATGAGCATGGTGCCCTCTTCCCTTGTCACCGTCCCGGCCATGACCTTGGAGAACATATTTGTAAGCTTTTCCCTTATGGTACTCATAGGCCTTTTTTCCCTTTCTTGATAGATACTGGGACCACAATATATATACTATAATACAGATATCAATCCAAGCTGGAATTCATTGGTCATGCCGCAGCCCTCTCGCCAGACGGCCCCGGGAGCGGACCCCGCCGGTCCCGGCTTCCGTTGAGACGCCCGCCGTCTCATGAATGGGTGTGCCACTCCGCAATCCCGTTGCTTTAGCGGCGGGTCAAGGAGTGGCAAATATAAATGATTTTCCCTTGCCATCA
>JACRCJ010000191.1 GCA_016219075.1 Deltaproteobacteria bacterium
GCCCGCCCTTCTTGTGATCGGCGAGGTCGTGAACTTGAGCGCCGTGCTTAACTGGTTCGAGCAGGGGGAGTACGCCCTCGATGAAGAACCCCTCGGGGCCGTCTCTTTCAGGATGGTCACCGAAAAGGCGCCCGTCTTCGGCTGATCCCGGAACGGGGGGCAAGTGGGGGAGTAAGGGGCCGGGGGGTAAAGGGAGTAAGGGGGTAAGTTATGCGAGGGGCCGGTTGAGTAAGGGGTTTGGGGCGGCCCGCAACAGGACAACTGGGCGAAGCTTGTGAGTAAGTGGGCGGTTTTGCTGCACGCGCATAGCGAGGTTTTTGAGCAATGGGCGTCAGTGTGCGCTGAGGTGAAAAAGGTTGCATGCCGTGTGAGTCTGATGTGAAATGTTGTGCATCGGCAGTGCAGGGTGTGCATGTGGGGGCACGGGGTTCAGGGGGGTCGCGGTAACGGGGCGCAGACCTGTGCGGGCCGGGGGGGATTCGTGTCCGGTTCTGAGTGAACGCAGGTCCTGCCATAAAACTGAAAAGGTCATGGTGAAGCGATGAGCGTTGTTTTCGCTAAAAAGGGTTACGAGCTCGACAGCATAGACAAGGCGATACTCAACCGCATACAGGGGGAGTTCCCGATATCCGTTGACCCGTACGGCGACATAGGCCGGGAAGCCGGGATATCAGGGCAACAGGCGCACGAAAGGGTCTTGAACCTCATCGAGAGAAAGATAGTCAGAAAGGTCGGCCCGTTCTTCGACGCGAAGAAGATGGGGTACCGGAGCACGCTCTGCGCCGTCGATGTCCCCGCCGGCAAACTCGAAGAGACGGCCTCAGTCATAAACGGCTTCGCCGAGGTAACGCACAACTACCTGAGGGAAGGGCACCCGAATGTCTGGTTCACGGTGATAGCCGAATCCGGGGACGCCATAGAGAGGATACTCTCGGATATTCAAAGGAGGGCCGGGGTCGGCCCCATCAGGAACCTTCCGGCCGAGAAGATGTACAAGGTGAAGGTAGACCTCAAGATAAAGGACTGAAAACTTGGACGCCAGAGACAGATCCCTCATACGGGTATTGCAGAAAGAGGAGATATTCAAGACATTGAGCCCTTTTAAAAAGGCGGCCGAGCTTTTAGGCTGGGAGGTCGAAGAGGTCCTCGGAAGGGCAACCGCCCTGAAAGACGCCGGAGTTATAAGGCGTTTCGGAGCGGCGCTCACGCCGGCGAAAGCCGGGTTCACAGCGAACGCGATGGTGGCCTGGGAGGTGGAAAAGGAAAGAGAGGAAGAGGCGGCAGACGCCATGTCCGCTCACCCGAGGGTCAGCCACTGCTACATAAGGCCCGCCTTCGAAGGCTTCCCATACAAGCTCTACACGATGATACACGGCAACTCCCCGGACGACCTTGAAAGGATAATAGACGAGCTCTCAAAGGTCTCAAGGTCTACATCCTTCCGGGCCCTGCACTCCGCCAGGGAGTTCAAGAAGAGCTCTCCGGTGTACTTCCCCTGAAGAAGACCTCCGGGGGTTTAAGGCCGCATGGTTTTCAACTGCCATAAACCGCTTGAATGGGTGCGCCACTCCGCAATCCCGTAGCGTTAGCGGCGGGTCAAGGAGTGGCAAATATAAATGATTTTTCCTTACCATCAAAATTCTCCGTCATTTATGGCGGAGAATTTTAAAAGACCCTCAAAGAGCCGTCCGCTTTGCGCCTCCGCGCCCCCCTGAGTACAGGAACAATAAAGCCTTCCGGCTGACAGGCTGCGGGGTATCAGGAGTTAAATCCCCCAAAAAATTGAAGCAAGCTTGCCGCGAATCAAACGCTGCGGATGATTATAAACCAACGGACCCTCCCCGGGCTTAAAGCCAATGGGTTTTCAGAACATTAAAAATAAAAATACGGAAAGAAAAACAACATGAAGAAGACCGCAAAGGCTTTTACAGTCATCCTTGGAATCCTTGTTGCCGCCCCGTCCGCCTACGCCGGGGGAAAAGATGTATATCTCAAGCACTGCGCCTCGTGCCACCACCCGCAGAGATACGGCATCTCGGGCCCGCCGCTGATACCCGAGTACCTCGGACGGAAAAAAGAGAAGGAGATAGCGGATATAATAGCCAACGGGCTTCCGGCCACGAACATGCCCGCCTTCAAGGGCTCGTTGAGCGGAGCGGAGATCCAGGAGCTCGCCTCTTACCTTCTTGCCCCTGCCGAAGAACCCGTCTGGGGTATGGACGAGATGATGCGGACCCGTACGGCAAGTGACGCCGCGCCGCCGGAGAAGAAGTCCCGGTACGACCTCACGAACTTCTTCATGATAGTCGAGGGCGGGGCCGGCAGGGTCCACTTCATGGACGGCGACAGCTTCACGCTCCTCGACAGCATAAAGGCCGGGGCGATACACGGCGGGCCCAAGTTCGACAAGGACCTCAAGTTCTCCTACATAGTGTCGAGGGACGGCTGGGTCACAAAGTACGACATAGCGGGGCTTAAAGAGGCCGGAAAACTGAGGGCCGGCATCAGCTCCAGGAACATCGCCATCTCCAGCGACAGCCGCTACCTTGCCATCGCCAACCTCCTCCCTTCGAATGTCGTCCTGATAGATACCGCTACCATGAAGCCTGTAAAGACGATAGAGGCCGAGGGCGCCTTCGGCGCGGTCTACAGCCTCCCGGAAAAGGGCGAGTTCGTCGTCTCGATGAAGGACAGGCCCGAGTTATTCGTCATCGACGACAATACCTTTACGGTACGCAAGATCACGGTAGACCAGCCCTTCACCGACTTTTTCATAGAGCCGGACGAGAGACACCTTGTCGGCACGAGCAGGGAAGGCGGACACATAACGGTAGTGGACATCAGGACCGGGGCTGCGGTAAAGACGATAGAGGCCTCCTCCGGCATGCCTCACCTCGCCTCTGCCGCGGTCTGGAAAGAGGACGGCGTTTTTCTGGCCGCCTTCCCGACCATCGGCAAGCCGCTCCTGACGGTACTCGACCTTAACGCGTGGGAGATAAAAAAAGAGGTAAAGATAAAGGGGCCCGGCTTTTTCGCGAGGACCCACGACAATATACGGACGCTATGGGTCGATACCGGCACCGACACCATCCAGCTCATAGACAAAAAGACCCTTGAGGTTGTCTCCGAGGTCGTCCCCGAAAAGGGGAAAAAGGCGATGCACATAGAGTTCACTAAGGACGGCGGCCGCGCCCTTGTAAGCGTATGGGAGGACGACGGGGCAGTGAAGATATACGATACCGCTACGCTTAAGCTTGTAAAGAGCCTCCCGTTCAAAAAACCGGTCGGCAAGTACAACGCGACGAACAAGAAGTTCTGAGGTGAGTGGCGTACGGGTGCTGGCGCACGGGTACTGGCGTACGGCGGATTTAAAAGACGCAACGATTTACAGTATGGGCTGGCTCGCGGCAATCCGGACCGTTTAAGAAATTGCCGACCGCACGGTCCTGGCGTACGGGTGCTGGCGCACGGCTAATTAAAAGCTGACAGTATACCCGCTAACGATGTGCCAGATGAGGCTTTTAAAATTGCCGACCGCACGGTCCTGGCGTACGGCTAATTAAAAGCTGACAGTATACCTCCAACGAGCCTGTGCCAGATGAGGTCTTTCAAAATTGCCGACCGCACGGTCCTGGCGTACGGGTACTGGCGCACGGCTAATTAAAGACAAACTTTTTTGTCTTGTCTTTAACAAACCAAGCGGGGCGTAGGGTGAGGCCGCCTAAGGCGAGGAAGCGGGAGCGAGCCGAGGGGCGGGGAGCGTAGCGACCTAAGGGGCGAGCGACGGGGCCGGGGAGGCGGAAAGCGGCCAGAACCCTACCCCCAAGAACCGCCAGGCATGGCGGAAAAAGCTCCTAAGCAAGCACGCCGAGAAATTCGTTTTACTGATGAACCGCATGGTTCAGGCTGCAAGCCTCAACCCGCTCAAGGGAATTATGAGTCCTTAAAGTTTTATAAGCCCTCGATCTCCGGCGCTGGCTTGCGTGACAAGCAGGCCTTGCCGGATTTTTTTCGGGACCGGGTCCCAGGTACAAC
>JACRCJ010000188.1 GCA_016219075.1 Deltaproteobacteria bacterium
ACCTCTCCGGGCCTCACCGCTTCAAGCTTCTCCTTCATGAAGGACTTCGCCCTGGCAAGAAGCTTTTCGTCCGTGGCCTCGAACCTCAGCACAAGGACGGGCTGGGTGTTTGAAGCCCTCACAAGGGCCCATCCGCCCTCGAAGTTCACCCTGAGGCCGTCTATCCTTACGATGTCCTTTACCTTGAAGTCCTTCGACCCGGCGCCTATCCTGTCGTTGAGCTTTTCAATGAGCGCGAACTTGATGTCATCCGGGCAGTCCATCCTTATCTCCGGGGTTACTACCGTATCCGGGACGCCTGATAAAAGGCTTGAGAAAGCGAAGTCCTTGTCCCGCTCCCTTTTGGAGGCGAGTATCTCGGCGACCCTCGCGGAAGAGTAGATGGCGTCGTCGAAGCCGAACCACTTGTCGGCGAAGAATATGTGGCCGCTCATCTCGCCGGCCATCGCCGCCTTTAGCTCCTTCATCTTGGACTTTATGAGAGAGTGCCCGGTCTTCCACATGACCGGGACCCCGCCCGCCTTTTTTATCTCGTCGTACATGACCTGCGAGCACTTTACCTCGCCGACTACCGTGGCGCCGGGGCGTTTTTCGAGTATCGACCTTGAGAGTATTATCATCAGCTTGTCGCCCCAGATGATCCCGCCCTTCTCATCGACCACCCCGATCCTGTCGGCGTCCCCGTCGTAGGCCACCCCGAAGTCCGCGCCCTCTTTCTTTACGGCCTCTATCAGGTGCTTGAGGTTCCCGGCTACGGTCGGGTCCGGGTGGTGGTTGGGGAACCTGCCGTCCGGGGTGCTGAAGAGCTCTACGACCTCGCAGCCGAGTCTTCTCATGAGAAAAGGGGCCACGGGCCCCGCGGTGCCGTTGCCGCTGTCGAGCACGACCTTTATCGGGCGCTTCAGCCTGGGCAGCTGGACGTTCTTTGTGACATAGTCTATGTATTTTTCCATGATGTCGAGGCGTTCTACAGTCCCGGTTTTCGCGGCCCTTGCCGGGGGTTTTCCTATGACCTCTTCGCGGATGGTCTTCTTGAACCTCTGTATCTCTTCGCCGTGTATCGTCTCTTTTCCGACGCTGATCTTAAAGCCGTTGTACTCCGGGGGGTTGTGGCTGCCGGTTATCATCACCCCGCCGTTTACTCCCAGAAGGTGCATCGAGAAGTACTGAAGAGGCGTGGGGCACTCTCCGATGTCTATGCAGTTTATCCCGCCTGAGGTGAGCCCCTTTATAAGGGCGTCCCTCAATGCCGTCGAGCTTAACCTTACATCCCTGCCTATGGTTATCTTGAAGCCGGGGTCTTTGGCCTCTCCGGTCTTTATCGCGTTCAGGGCGTACGCCTTTCCGATCAGCTCCGCTGTCTCGGGAGTCAGGTCTTTCCCGTAGGTCCCTCTGATGTCATATTCGCGAAAGATGGCATCCGATACTTCTGTCATTAACATACCCCCGGTTTTTATGTTTTATTATTTTTTGGGTAAATACACAGTAGCTTTCCGCGTTCTTACAAAAAACTCTTTTTGCGCGCTGGCGCGCCTCGAACCAAAGCATTATATCGCAAAAAAACGGGGCCGGTGAACTCTCCCTTCTTAAGGGGCGCTTTTTGTCCCTTTAAGCCCCTTTTTTTCGGCCCTGAGTCTTCTGAAGAAGTCCTTGAGGATTTTCTTAGCCTCGGCCTCGCCGACCCCGGAGGTGACCAGTACCCTGTGGTTGAGCCTCCTGTCGCCTGACAGGTCGTAGAGTGAGCCGCAGGCCCCGGCCTTCGGGTCGAATGAGGCGAATACTACCCTCGGGATGCGCGCCTGAAGGATCGCGCCCATGCACATGACGCAGGGCTCGAGGGTCACAAAAAGAGTTGTGCCGGTCAGGCGCCAGGTCTTGAGTCTTTTGGCGGCCTTCTTTATGGCAGTCATCTCCGCGTGAGAGGTCGGGTCCGCCTCTTCTTCTCTTCTGTTGTGCCCCCTTGAGACGACCGCTCCGTTATGCGCGATGACCGCGCCCACGGGCACCTCGTTCCTCAAGGCGGCCTTTCGGGCCTCCTTGAGGGCTTCGCGCATGAAAAAGAGGTCGTCCTGTTCTTTTACGGTCTTTTCGTG
>JACRCJ010000189.1 GCA_016219075.1 Deltaproteobacteria bacterium
GTGACGAGGTCGAAGAGCTTCTTGTTCTCTTCCGCCCGCTTTTCCAGGGTGTCAAGCATGTTGTTAAACGCCGTCGCAAGGTAGCCGATCTCGTCCTCTCCGGTCACCTCGACCCTCTCGGTCATGTCCGCCTTGCCTTCGGCTATCCTTTTTATGACTTCGACATTTTTCTTGATCGGACCCGTTATGGACCTCTTTATGAGCATCGAAAGGAGGATGCCGCCCAAAGAGAGCGCCAGCACCCCGGTCACGACCCACTGGTCTCTGCCCCTTGCGAGGATAGAGTACATATCGTCAAGGGAGGTCCTTATGACCAGTATCCCTCGAGCGCCCTCGGGTGAGTGGCAGCTTGAGCACTTGGGCTTTTCCTCTATCGGCTGGAGGTATGTGAATACGGGCCTTGAGCCGCTTTTGTCGATATAGTATACGGCGCCCCTGCTCCAGTCCTTCCTGAACCCCTTCAGGTACCTCTGAAAGTCCGGGTTGCCGGTTCCGGGAGCGACATTCCGGGGTTCGTCCGGGTGGTCGGTGGTCCACTCCGGCTTTATCTCGCCGTACTCCTTTTTGACTTCGTTTATGGTCTTGAAGTCCCTGAACGCCTCCTCTACCCCGTTACTCCTTACTATGTAGAGGCCCTCTATGCCTTCGGTCGCGCTCATCGCGTTTACGAGGCTTCGGGCCATGTCGGCCCTCTCTTCGAGCATGTCCTCGTAGATGGCCTTCATGATGGGCTTTGCCATGAAACGGCTCGCCCTCAGCTTTTCATCTAACAGCTCGCTCTCCTTGTTCTTGATCTCCCACAGTATCGAGAATACCACACCGACGGCGATGAGGCCTATTATAAGGACGAGTATCCTTGCGTGAAGACTTTTTTTAAACATATCTCGCTGTCCTGCTGAAAACCGCGGTGGCAAAGGACCCCGGAAGACCACGACCACGGCCATTATACACTAAAAACTCTTTTTTCGGGAGTCTTAATTTAATAAAATTCCCTGTAGCAAGCTACAGGGTTTCCTTGTAAAATCCTCCCCCTCGATGGGGGAGGGAAGGGTGGGGGTGAAAAAATGTTTTCACCCTCCCCTCAGTCCCCTCCCATCAAGGGAGGGGAGGTTAAGGAGATACCCCGGAGCTTGCTCCGGGGTGGTTTATTGGCTGAGGCGTCTGATACGCCGTAGCCCCTCGGGTTAGCGGTTTTTGAAGGCTGTGCCGGCAAAGGGGTGCGCGGAAAGTCTTTAAGGGGAAGGGTCTTCAGGCTATAAAAGAGACCGGGGCGGACGCCATGAAGGAGCGCGATATTGACACTCAAAGGGAAATGAACCCACTTCGGTTAAAGCCCCGGGGTTTACAGGATGTTAAAAACAAAAAAGACCCCGGCGTCCGTCCGGCGAAGAGCGGCGTCACGGGTCTTCCTTTTATTGACTGAGAGCCGGAGATCAACCATGCTCGCTCTTCAACTCCCTTGTCATAAGCTCAAGGACCGCCTCTTTCGCGGGCTTCCCGTTGTAGAGGACCTGCCAGACCTCTTCGGCTATCGGCATCTCGACCCCCTGCATGAAGGCGAGGCTTTTAACCGCGTTGCAGGTCTTCACTCCTTCGGCGACCATGCGCATCGACCCGACGACATCGTCCAGGGTCCTGCCCCTGCCTATCTCGTATCCCACGGTGTAGTTCCTGCTCGATGCCCCGGTGCAGGTAAGGACGAGGTCCCCGAGGCCGGAGAGCCCGGCGAAGGTCTGCGAGCGCCCCCCCATCCTGACTCCGAGCCTGGTTATCTCGGCGAGGCCCCTTGTGATAAGAGCCGCCCTGGCGTTGTTGCCGAGCTTCAACCCGTCACAGATGCCGGAGGCTATGGCGATGACATTTTTAAGCGCGCCTCCGAGCTCCACACCGACGGTATCCGTGTTCGTGTAGACCCTGAAGCGGTCGGTGGAAAATGCCTGTTGCACCCTGGAGGCGGAAATGGACGACGCAGAGGCCGCCGAGACCGCCGCCGGGAGCTTGCGGCTCACCTCCCCGGCGAAGGACGGCCCCGAAAGCACCACTATGCTGTCGTACCTGATCTCCGGCAGGACCTCCTTCAATATCCGGGACGGGGTGCGTAGCGTCCCCTCCTCTATCCCCTTTGTGGCGGAGACCAGGACCAATTCACCCGACATGTAAGCCCCGGCCTTCTCAAAGACCTTCCTTACGCCGTGAGACGGTATGGCGCTTACGACCATGGTGGAGCCCTTCAACGCCTCTTCGAGCGAAGAAGTGCCCTTGAGTCTCTCCGGCAGCTTCAAGCCCGGCAGATACGGCGGGTTCTCATGGGTCTTTGAAATCGTCCTTGCGAGGTCCGGCGTCCGCGCCCACAGCGTAACGTAAAAACCTTTTTCCGCCAGAAGAGCCGCAAGCGTCGTGCCCCAGCTGCCCGCCCCCAAAACCGCGACGCGCTCCATCAGTCCCTACCTCCTGTTGTGCCCGGGGTCCGTGTTGAGTCTTTTTTCAGTCCATTCAACCGCCGTCTTAAGCGCCTCCCTGTTCGGGTACTTCCCGTCGAGGCCCCTGAGTATCTCAAGGGCCTCCGCGAGGCGGCCCTCCTCGTCGTAGACGCGCGCCTTGGCGAAGAGGGCTTCATAATATATCGGACTGTCCGGGTATTCTTTTATCACGCCCTCAAACCCTTTCAATGCCTCTTTGGTATCGCCTTCAAGGTAGTAGGTGCTGGCTATCTGGAA
>JACRCJ010000192.1 GCA_016219075.1 Deltaproteobacteria bacterium
AAGCTCGCGGAGATCTGTGGTGAGTATCTTTCCAAGGGGTCCCAGGTGTATGTCTCCGGTAAGTTCACCTCGCGTAGCTGGGATGACTAGGACGGTAACAAGAAGTACACAACCGAGATCATCATAAACAAGCTCCAGATGCTCGGGGGCAAGAAGCAGGAGGGCAAACAGGGGGGAGAGTCTGCCGGTGAGCATGTGGGGACGGATGAGGCCGACGTCCCGTTCTAAGGCTATTCCCAGGATCACAAAAAGGATCACAACAGTCCACTTATCCACAGGGCGGATCACGAAAAGGATCACGGTTTTGTCTCAAGATGTATTGCTTTGTATCACTTTGTATCACTTTGTCTCAGGTAAAAAAGAAGCCCTAAACTCTTGGATTCACTGATAATCCTTGATTTTAGGGCTTTTATTTATTGGCGGTCCTAACGGGAGTCGAACCCGTGTTTTAGCCTTGAGAGGGCCACGTCCTGGGCCACTAGACGATAGGACCATAAGTTTAGCCTTAAAAAGATAACTTAAATAAGACCGCCTTGTCAATGAGAATAACGCATCCGCGGCGGTAAAAAGCCTTAAGACTTCCAGCGGGCCCCGGGAAGATTAAAATTCTCCGTCATTATATGGCGGAGAATTTTGATGGTACGGAGAAATCATTTATATTTGCCACTCCTTGACCCGCCGCTAAAGCGATGGGATTGCGGAGTGGCACGCCCATTCAAGTAAACTGCTACCGCCTGAAGGCGACAGCCTTGGCTTCGTCTGTAAGCCGGCTAAAGTTCATCTGTCACCCCAACACGGCCCTCCCCCGTCAAGGAGGAGGGGGATAAAGACCCGTTCCAGGCCCCTTCGGTACATGCTGAAGTCTTCGCCTCAAGGCACGGGTTTTTCTCCCGTTCCCGGAAAGGGACAATAAGTGGTGCGATCCCGCCTTAAAAAAAACCGCTTAGAGATTGCTTAGTCGCTTTAGCAGGCTGCTGAAAAACAGCCTACTAAGGCAATCCATGGATGGATTGCCAAATTGCGAGGCTTAAAAAGCCAAGCAATTTGTGAGATTTGGCTGAATTCATTTCAGACAAATCGTTGCTGAAAAAGCCATGGAAGGACTTTTTCAGCATCCTGTTAGTTCATCGCGATAACAATCGACGGCTTTTTCAGCAGCCTGCCAAAACGCTCCGACCGCAAACCCCTCAAACCCCCTTCCACCCACGCACTCCCGCCCCTACTCTTCCGCCGAAATTTTCACCGCTTTTATGAGGAGTTCAGTAGACTCCTTGAGCCTTGAGATCGCCTTTTTCAACTCCCCGTCCTTTGCCAGCCCTTCGGCCTCGGCCTTGGCGGCCTCCCCGGCCTTCATGATACCGGCCGCCTTCTTATCGTCCTGTTTTACGACCTGCGAGGCGAAGTAGAAGTACGCGTCGTTCCTCTTGAGCTCGTAGGCGAGGATATCCTTCTCGTCGGTGCCCGCTGGCCTGGGGAAGGTTATTATGTCCTGCTGCGAGTGTTTTATCTCTTTTATGGTGCTCGTTACGAGCCTGTAGGCGTCCTGCAGGTTTTCAAGGGCGCTGTCAAGCCTGTCTTCAGAGCTTGCGTTCTCTGCCGACTCGTAGAGCGATCTGACCTCGGCTATCTTTTCTTTTGCCGCCGCGTTTCCTTCCTTGGCCAGAAGCCTCTCGGCGGTCTTCAAAAAGACGGCGACCTCGGCCATCCCCTTTTTTATCATGGCGGTCTTGCTTTCCCTGTCGCGCCGCTCGACGAGTATCAGCTCTTCCTGGATAACGAACTCCCGGACCGTTTTGTCATCCGGGTTTTTGGCTATCGTTATCGCGTGTATCGCCCTCTGCGTGGACTCCGAGAAGTCTTCGAGCGAGAGATCGTAGTCCCCGGCCCCGTAGTGCACCATCGCTTCCTTGGCCGAAGCCTCCGCCATCTTCACAAACGACATCGCCTCGCTGTTCTTCGACTCACTTACTATCATGGCGGTCGCCTTGAGGAACGCGCCGTGGGTCTTTATCTTATACTCAAGCTCTCTCTGGATATCCCTCTCCCAGGGTTTAAGTATCTCCTCATGGACGGGCCCGTCGGCCGCTATGGCCGCCGGGGAGTACGCCGCCGTCATAAAGAGGACCATGGCCGTCAAAATTATTTTAAACATCGCGTATGCCCCCGTTAGGTTGTTTGCTCGCTGTATTGGGTCTAATTGCCTCTGAAATCAAACCTCAACCTTCTGGAGCCGGAGAAGGTCCCTTTTTCGACCTTGCCCCCGGGCGTGAAGACTATGTAGCTCGAGTCTGAAAAATACCTGAGTCTTTTTCCGTTCATTGTTATCTTCTCCGGCTCCGCGTCGCCCGCGAAAAAGCACAGCGTCTTTGAAGGGTTGAACGGGTTCTTGACCGCCACGGCCAGAACCGTCCCGGCTTTGTCGTATCTTTTTTTGCCCACCTCGTAGTATGAGCCGGTGACTGTCAATTCTTTTGAAAGATACGGCTCTATCGTGGAGTAGAGTTTGTTTTCGCCGCTGCCGCCGAATATGAATACGGACTTCTCCCTTAAGTAGTCCTTGATATTGTCCGAGTCGGTCAACATCTTTATTCCATAATCGGCGGATATGGTCTGAGCGGTCTTTGAGTACTTGGCGCTGGCGATTTGATCCCTTGGGACTATGATGACCGCGTCCTTGTCGCCGAAAAACCCGGCAAGCGACGCCGGGACCTCGTCGTCGGCAACGACCCTGAATGTCTGGTACTCAGGGTCTATCTCGAAAGAGACGGGTTCTCCGTGAAGCTCGAAAGAGACCCGTTCGGTCTCCTTCGAGACACGCACAGTCTTCCATTCCGTCCCCTTATCCGTGGTGAAAAACACGGGGAGGTCGAGGATGAACGGCGCTGTGTCCTCCTGCGATATCTCAAACGATACCGTGGCCCCGCCCGCGGTGCCCTTGCTCTCCACTCCTTTGACTGAAAGTACGGGCCCGCCCGAGCGGGCGACCCACTGGTCGAAGAACCATCCGAGGTCCCGGGCCGAGGCCTTCCCGAAGGCCTTTTCGATATCGGACCACGAGGCCCGTCTGAACGCGTTGGCGCGGTAGAACTCCTTTATACCCCTGTTGAAGGCATCGGGTCCGAGGAGGTTTTCAAGCATGTTGAATACCATCACCCCCTTGCCGTAGCCGACGGCCCTTGAGGCCGTCGAGGCGGAGTCCTTGAAGTCTTTAAGCGCAATGCCGTCCTTTCCGGCGAAGTTCCTGTAACCGAGGAGCTTGTTGAACCTGAACTCCCCCGGGTCCTCGACCCCTCCCCTTTTAGCGTAGAGGTAGTCGGCCGTGTATGTGGTGATGGCCTCAGACCAGTTGCCCCCGGAGCTGTCCACGAAGACCGAGTTCCCCCACCAGTTGTGCGCTATTTCGTGGCCTAAAGAGGTATCCGGTATGAAAGGCAGCCTCAATACCGTCGAACCCAGAAGCGTAAAAGACGGCATCCCGTAGCCGGTGGGGAGGAAGTTCTCGACCACGGCGAACTTCTTGAACGGGTAAGGCCCTATCATCCCCTGGTAAAGGTCGAGATACCCCTTGGTCTTATCGATATAGAGCCTTGTGAGCCCCGGGTCCTTCTCGAAAAAATAGGTGTATATCGCCACTCCCTTGTAGACCTCCTTCTCGACCGCGTACTTCGCGGCGACAAGGTCCATCCCGTCCACGGGGTGTTCGGTCTTCCACCGGCTTACATTATATCCCTTTTTGGCCGCCTTGACAGGCTCACCCTCCATTATCGCGGTGTAGCCCCCGGGAACGGTGACCGTGACATCGTAGGAAGCTATGCCGCTCTCTTCCTGCGGGTACCAGAGCGAAGAAGAGGGAAGAAATATCCCCTCCTCCCCGATAACTCCGTCCTCGACATAGGCGACACCTCTTCTGATGTTCTCCCGCGCGGCGTCCATTCCGGGGAAGGTGCCGTGAAAACTCACGGCCACTCTCCGGTCTTTGCCCAAAGACCGCGCCGGGAGCCTTACGACCGTCTCGCTGGCCCGCTCGCCGGGGATATCCCTTGTGGTGAACTCAAGGGAGACGCCCGAGAGCTCCACCCTGTCGATAAAAGACCCGGAGCGTATCAGGAGCCGTAGTTCTTCAGCCCCCGGCCTGACGGCAATCCGGTCCTCTCCTGAGACTCGCAGAGAGCCTATGTCGACGGTAACATCCATGGTGTGGCTGGTGGCGATATTCTTCAGGCCGCTTGTTCCTTTTGCCTCGACGAGGGACCGGGCCGAGAGTCCCAGAGAAAAAAGCGTAAACGCCGCGAGGACGCACGCCGGCTTCTTGATAGATACCATCAATGTCTCCGCACCTTTCTTTGATCTTAAAGATAACATATTAAGACTCTTTGGTCTACTCCCGCGCCTATCCCGCCTCTATGCGCGCTCCAAAGGGATGGCACTGAGGGCGGTTTTTAATCCTGCAATGAACCACCCCGCTGCAATTCTGGGGAGGGTGAAAACTTTTTTCACCCCCACCCTGCCCTCCCCCATCGAGGGGGAGGGTTTTTATAAGGAAACCCTGTAGCAAGCTACAGGGAATTTTGTGATTAATATTAGGACAAATATAATCGGCTCAAGACTCCGCGACGCGCAAAAAACGCGGCTTTAAAAAGGATCTGTCCCAACGGCTGACAGGACCGGTCTAACAGGATGAAATAAGTCCTTCCATGGTTTTTTGTGCTGTAATCCTAATATTTTTGTGTTAAAAAAACGGTACGAGCTTTATAGTAAAGTGGTCACGCAAAAACTTAAAGAACCGGCACATCAAGGGTCACTCCGAAGCTTTACAGGCGACCGGAACCTATTTCCCCGAACAATTTCGCGGTCCCCGGCCTGATATAACGGCTGTCCCGTAAGAGCGCGCCTTGTTCCGGTCTTCAGGAGATATGGATGGTCAAAATAGAATGTTCCAGGTGCGCAGTCTGGATACACCTCCCTTTCCACGGCAAGGAAGACCTGATCGAGTGTCCGCACTGCGCAAAGACCACCCCTGTCAGGGATATATTCGTCTCCGGAGGCCCGTTCATTCTACACAGGGATATCCTTGTCAAGGACATGCAAAAATACAGGCGGCTTGTCTCAGAAGCGGAAAAAGAGATGGTCGGACTTCAAAAAAAGGGCGCCTCCTCAAGGGCGCATGAGATCTCAGCCAGGTCCCTGAGCCTCTTCGTCTCCGAGCTCAAGGAGATGCTTGACGGGTGCAGGGATATCGTCCGGCACAGCATGAACGGCGTCAAGGTCCGGTACGCCATCGACAGCAGGAAATACTACGGCAACATCATGAACTTAAGCGTCTCCGGCATCTGTCTTGAAGCGGGCAGGACCGCCTCAATCAACAGGCTGTGGAGCGACGCGAAGGTCCTTTTAAAAGGGGGGAAGGCCGGGCCTTTCACTGTCGGCGGAAAGATCATGTGGATCGGCAAAGGCGGACAGATGGGCATCAGGTTCTCAAATGTGGACGAGTCGACCATGGGCCTTATCAAGGGATATATACTCGAAAAGACCGGGAAGCGTGCCGGAGGAGCGTACCGCAAAGACAGGGAAGCTTGAACGCGCGGTCAGAAGCGCCCCTGTCACGCAATCAAACCCTGCCCGGTCATAGATCCCCGCATCTCTTTAAGCCCGGCCATAGGTAATCAGCCACCTGAACCGTAACGGAGGGAAGCTGCGGGGTACTTACCCTAAGAGAGGTGAACCCTCCTGGGGCTTGAAAACCCGGGGGGTTTTCAGAACAAAGAACCACCCCGATGCAAGCAGTGGGGTATCTGAAAATAACCTATGTTATTAGATGTTTTGTATTGTTTTTAACAAAACACCAGGTCCATTGCGTAGCGAGCATAAAGGAAAGAGAGCGAACAAGCCTCTGTATTTATTGCGAGCGAACTTGACAGCGAGCCGAGCAATAGCCCCGAGGCGCCCGCCAGCGCAAAAAGGCCTTTTGTAAAGCGCAGCAAGCTGCTGGGTATTAGACCCTAAGAGAGAATAAAAAAACGGTATCGAATGAAACCGCCGCTGTAGCCCCGGCCTGCGGGGAGGGGTGCGATGGCAAATCCCTGAAAACCGCACTGTATGCAGTATAGCCTTGCTTCGATGCTCCGACGCTCCGGAATGTCAAAGACCTTGAAGACAACAACGGACTCTATGCCCTCTCAGGCATACCGCAACTCCCGAAACGCGAAAAACCCACTCTCAGAGAGCCTTCGCCTCTTCTATAAACTTTCTCGGCATGGTCTGCGTCGGGTCTATGGCAAGCGATTTAAGCCACACATCTATCGCCTCTTTCTTCTTGCCGCAGCCCCTGTAGGCGAGCCCCAGGAGGTTGTAGGACTCCGTATCCCTTGAATCTATCTTTATCAGGGACTCGAATATCCTGACGGCCTGCTCAGGCTTGTTTATCTTGAGATAGACCGTGCCCATGTTGAAAAGCGTGTCGGTGTCGTCGGGGTCGAAGTTGAGGGCCTCTTTGTACTCCTCAAGGGCCTCTACCGACCTGCCCTGCTCGTCAAGCAGGTTGCCTACAGCCTGATGGTCGATGGACTTTTTCGGCTCGACATACCCGGCTCTCTCCTTGATAAATGATGCCGTCGCCGTACCGGCCATCAGTACCGAAAGGATGGCCGCGATAGAGACGCGTTTGAAAAAGGTCATATTTTACCTCCTCTAACAGTGTCCTTAAAAAGTCCGTCCACAAAAAAACGCATGAACCAGTCCTACCCTCAGGGCATGGCAAAAAACAAAGAACTATGAATTGTCCCTGGGCTTGAAAAACTCAGGGGGTCTTCAGAAAATTAAAAAAAAAGGGTTAAGGCGGTATTTTATATCACTAAATATTTTATCATCCGTCCAAACTGTTCGTCAAGCTGCTTTTAGTGCCTGCGCTCAGGTGCGCCCACCCATCTGCGCCCCACCGTGAAGGCGTGGCTGCCGATGAAACAACAGCCGCCCGCCCGGGGCCATAAAAAACCCCTTTGGGGGGGCCTTCATAAAACTCCCGACGGCACAAGAAAACCGCGAAACAGACGCCTCGGAGGTCAAGACCTCTATTTTATACGCTCCGGCTCGTGACAGGCCACGCACAACCCGTTCAGGTCCTTTCTTACGGCCTCGAGGTCGACCTTCTTTTTCCCTTTCAGTTCGGCCACGGCGGCCCTGCCGGTCTCCCTTATTTCCATGACGCGGCGCTTGAAGTCGTCTTTATCCATGATGACCCCGGAGGGTCCCTCTTCAGGGAACGACTCCTTCAGAAGGTCTATGTAGTAGTTCATGAGCTTGAGCTCTTCCTCGACCTGCCCCATCCTACCCCTCTCTTCCTGGTATATCCGCGCGAGGTCGAGCGACTCCGAGACCCTGTGCATGTACTCGCCGAAAAGCGTTGTCCTCCGTGGAAGCCTGAAGAGGTACTCCATCCTTGCATCCGTGTGACAGGTCACGCACATATTGAATATCTCTTCGGGGAGCGCCTTCGTCATAACGGGCTCCTCGTACCTTACCGCCGCCTTCAGGTCAGTGACCATCGACTGCATGCGGTTGATGCGCTCGATGAAGGTCTTTCTGTCGAGGGGGGTCCCGTCCTTCCTGACGGCCGGGATGTGGTCCTGGACCATGAGTATCGCCTCCTGCATATGCTTGAGGTGAATGTCGGCGATATCGCGCTTATTAAGCGTGATGCTTACGCGGGCGTTACTGTAGTTGTCGTATATCCTGTGCATGTAGAACTTGAAGGTGTCCGAAGAGGTATTCGGGGAGGCATCCCCGGCAGACGCGCGCGCGGCGAGAAGAATGAAAACGGATAAAAAGAGGAAGATCCTGCTCTTTCCCAAGGCCGTTTCTCCTGTCCGGATAGTTTAATCAAATGTTAAAGCAAGAGGGCGGTTTTGTCAATTTTTTTATACCGGAAAAAGCGCGGTAAACCAGTTGACACGCCGCGGCCCGTATTGATATGATACTGTTACTCCAAAGCCAATTCGACCCGGATTTCCCCGGCTTACCTCCGGGAACCGACTGGATGCAGGGAATATCTTCATTCTATTCGCACGGTTGCCCGGCGCCGGGGTCGAAGGGGATATCCACATGGTGTTTTCAATCGACGGTTAACCGGGTTCTTGCTTTGCGTTTCATTCGCCTGCCGGACCAGTACATACTCGGACTCTACGCCCGATAGACGCCAGATCTTCTGCCGCGATACTATAATTCCTTAATTCCAACGGGGGGGCAAGACATGTACAAAAAGATACTTTTTTGCCTGGACAACTCGGACTCTGCGAACAGGGGTATAGACCTGGGGGTCTCGATAGCGAGGTCCACTGGAGCTAAACTCACGGGGTGCCATGTGTACGCCGCCAAGCTTCACAATATGCGGTTTCAGCAGATGGAATCCGGGCTTCCACCGCAGTACCAGAAGGAAGAGGAGCTTAAAAAGCAGAGAGAGATCCACGACACCCTCATAACCAAGGGGCTGCAGATAATATCCGACTCCTATGTGACGGTCCTTCAGGCCAGGGCCGCCGGGGCCGGCCTTGCGGCCGAGAGCGTAAGCAGGGAAGGCAAGAACTTCGAAGAGCTCGTAGCCGAAGCCACGGAGGGCGGCTACGACCTCGTCGTAATCGGGGCCCTCGGGCTCGGCACCGTCGCTTCAAGCAGGGTCGGAAGCGTTTGCGAAAGGGTCGTAAGGAGACTCAAGACCGACATACTCGTCTCCAGGGGGCCGGCCCAGGCCTCCGGCTCCAAAATAACGGCGGCCATAGACGGCAGCCCCGCCTCTTTCGGCGGGCTTCTTACGGCGATAGAGCTCTCAAAGGTCTTTGACTGCAAGGTCGAGGCCGTAAGCGTATTCGACCCGGACTACCACTACAAGGCCTTCCGCTCGATAGCCGGGGTGCTTACAAAGGAGGCCGGAGCGCTCTTCAAGTTCCAGGAGCAGGAGAAGCTCCACGAAGATGTCATCGACAGCGGCCTGGCCAAGATCTACCGGGGGCACCTCGAAACCGCGGAAGCCCTCGCCAGCGAGAAGGGGTGCCGCATAACGACAAAGCTCCTCTCGGGAAAACCCTACGACGAGCTGATACGGCATGTAAAAGAGACCTCTCCGCTCCTCCTTGTGATGGGGAAAACCGGTTTCCATTCCACCCCCACGCTCGATATAGGCTCGAACACGGAGAACTGCTTAAGAGAGATATCAACTCATCTCTTGATCTCCCGGAGGGAGTTCGTGCCGTCTTCAAGGAAAGACACGGGCTTAAAGCCCCTTGACTGGAGCGCCGACGCAGCCGCGACTCTTGACAGGGTGCCGTCGTTCGCCAGAGGCTTAGTAAAGAACATTGTCGAGGAGTCGGCGAGGAAAGAAGGCCTCACTGAAGTGACCCTCGATCTCATGATGAAGGTCCGTAAAAAGATGGGCAACTGACGAGGCCGCTTTTTTGAGGGGGGACTTTTTATAATGAACCTTCCCTGGGCTTAAAACCCCCTGGGTTTTCAGAACAATAAACCACCCCGCTACAAGCAGCGGGGTATCTCCTGAATACTTCCCCTCCCTCGATGGGAGGGGACTGAGGGGAGGGTGAAAACTTTTTTCACCCCCTCCCCTGCCCTCCCCCGTCACCATAAAGGGGGAGGGTCTTATATGGAAACCCTGTAGCTTTTCTTCAGGGAATTACAAGATTAAAAATAAGGTCTCTCAGGAATCTTCTCCAAATGTTAGAATGTATTCCCGGTAAACAATATGAGTCTCTTTAAAAGAGTCCAATCCCGTTTCTCTCCCGCAACGGCAACTGACCCTGCCGCCGTCGAAGAGCATATCCCTTTTCTCGTATCATGGAACCTGACAAAGAGGTGTAACCTCAAGTGCGCCCACTGCTACCTTGACGCCGCCGAGCTTGAGGGGGCCGACGAAACGACCACGGACGAGGCAAAGGGTTTCATCGACGAGGTGGCCTCAATAAACCCGCAGGCCATGCTCATCATGACCGGTGGAGAGCCGCTGCTGCGCCCGGACTTTCCGGCTCTCTCGGAGTACGCCTCAAAGAGGGGCCTCACGGTCGTCGTCGGGACAAACGGCACTCTTCTGGACGACTCAACGGTAGAGATGCTTGTGCGTTCCGGCGTGCAGGGCGTGGGGTTGAGCCTTGACTCCGCCACCCCTGTCTTCCACGACCGCTTCAGGGGGGTAGCCGGGGCGTGGCAAAAGACCATGGACGGCATAGAGGCGCTTAAAAGGCGCTCTTTACCCTTCCAGCTCCAGCTCACGGTGACCCGCGAGAACAGAGGCGACATACCCGCCCTCATAGAGTTCGCCGCCCAAAACGGGGCGAAGGCCGTCAACATATTCTTTCTGGTATGCACCGGCAGGGGCCAGAACATGACGGACCTTACGCCTGAGGAGTACGAGGCCACGCTTAAATACCTTGTGGAGGCCGAGGCCGTCTTCGAGGGCCGGGTCATGGTCAGGGCCAGGTGCGCCCCCCACTTCCTGAGGGTCGTAAGCTCACTGAACCCGGAGAGCGCCGTAATGAAGGGGCAGACAAGCGGCTGCATAGCCGGAACCGGGTACATGAGGATCTCCCCGGAGGGGGATGTGACGCCGTGCCCGTACATACCAGCGTCCCAGGGCGACGCTAACCTGAAAAGAAAAAGACTTAAGGATATCTGGTACAATCATCCGGTCTTCAAGTCTTTAAGGGCCCCGTCTTATAACGGACGCTGCAAGGACTGCGAGTTCAACGACGTATGCGGCGGGTGCAGGGCCAGGGCCCTGTCGTCCACCGGGGACCTGATGGGAGAAGACCCGTGGTGCACCCATGAGCCCGACGGCAAGAAACCCGTGGCCGCGCCCCATGCTCATGGCGCGGCCTGTAAGCCCGTCTGGACGGATGACGCGAAGGAGCGGCTCGGCAAAGTGCCGGTCTTCCTCCGTGGGATGGTTAAAAAAGGCGTCGAGAGATACGCCGCGGCCAAGGGGATAAAAGAGATAACCCCTGAGGTGATGAGCGAACTCAGGAAGAGGACCGGCCGGTAAGGCCGGGGCTACAGTCCGCTCACGGTCTTCGTGCCCTTCAGGGAGATGGACGGCCGGGGGGAAAGGCTCATGGACTTTTTATCACCGCCGCCGGACAGGACGGGATAGCCGTCCGTTTGAAGGTGAAAGACATGGAAGAAGAGAAGAAGACGGATACGGGAAAGACTGTAAGGTCCAAGAAAGGCGTAATATTGCAGCTCTTCGGGGTGGTGCTATTTTCGCTCGGGCTCCTCAACACGATGCTGACATTGAAGGGCGGGCTCGAGCCAGACCGGTTCAACTACATACTGATCATCCTGGGCGGCGTCTTTATCGCCTCCGGGGTCTGGCAGTCAAGAAAGTAGACCTTATCGCCCCTCCCCTCCATCTCTTCGGCTCAGGCATCTTACCTGACCCCGTCGGCCCGGTCTCCCATAAACATAACCGGCCCCTTGCCGTCCGAAAAACAAAAGGCCGGAGGTCTTTGGGACCGACGGCCTTTTTAAAGACCTTCTTACCAGTACTTTAGCGTATCAGACTTTGCCTCTATGGACTGGAAGAGCCATTTCTTGTCCCGCACCTCTTCCCTGAGTATCCTGGAGATGTTCCTGCTGTGTATCATGGTCACCTTGTACTCGGCGCTCTTGACCTTGCCGTTCAAGTCAGGGGCGGTGTCGCGGTCCGGATAATCGACGGTAACGCTTAAGACGGCGTTTATGCGTTCGCTGCCCGGCTGCGAGGGGTTCTCGGTGTCAGGGACCATGTCTACCTTTATTATCCTGTAGAACGAGCCGGGGATAAAGAGGAACTTCTCCACCCATTGTGCCCTCAGGTCGGATGTGGGCGCTACCTCCTCAAAAGACGACTTCATCTCCTTGTACAGTTCCTTTATCTCAGCATCCTTGTCGCCGGTGGCCCTCTGCAAGATGAGCGCCTTTCGTCTCTGGGAATTGCCGTTGTACTTGAAGACCACGTCGAAGTCCCTCTTCTGAACGCCTTCGAAGTAGGCTGCGGCGTTTGAAGCGGCCTGCTTCTCAGGGCTCTGGCCCAACAAGAGCATATAAGCCGCCGCGCTCGTAAGGACCAGCACGGCCACGACTATTATTATCTTGCCGCTTGAACTTCCGCGCTTCTTTTTACCTGCCATGTCTTTCACCTTTACGATTTTTTTTGCCGCTCATCAGTATATCTCGGTGGGATAGAACCAGTGGCCCATCATCCACATGTCGTCATCGAGGTTCGGCAGGGTCTTTCTGTCCTTGAAGGTCGGAGGAGGCACGCCCATCCTGAACCCTCTTGAAAGGTTATGACAGCTGTTACACCCGAGAACCGGGGACTCGTAGGTGCCGTAGTACATGAGCCCGGAGAAGACCGAGAAGATAAAGAAGACGAGCAGCCCCAAGAGAAGCCCGGTTGCGAGGCCGGAGCGGGGCTTTTTAACGGGCGCCTCTTTCTCCTCTTGAATAACCGACTCGAATTCCAAGTCCGGGGCCTCCGTCTCGCTCATCAGAGCGCCCTCCCCGTTCTCCGCTTTCACGCCGGACAGAGCGCCCTCTTCCTCCTCCTCGTACTCATCAACGGGGGAGAGCTTCACGAACTTTTTGCTCCTCAAATAGAAAGGCATGAAGGCAGCGGCGAAAAGAAGGACCGCCGGTATGTAGATGGAGAGGAGCGGCACAAGGGGCCCCTTGAAGTACTTAAACGGCAGAAGTATCAGAAGCGCGATGGATTCCGGCGCCGGTATGTGCTCGCCCTCAAGGGGCATCCCGAACTCTACGGGGTCGTTCGAGGGTATGGTCGCGTAGATGGCGAGCAGTACAAGCACCGCAAGAAACGGCAGCGTTATCCAGAAATGCCTGAGCATATGCCTGAAAATGCCCCTCTTCCTCAGCTTTGTAAGCATGTGGTAGTCGGCAAGGACAAGGAATATGACTGGCAACAGGAGTATATGGACGACAAGGTACCTGGGGAGCGTGAACTCCATCAGGAAAAAGGCCTTGAAGTCAGGGCCCATGAACGGCACCGTGGCGGCGTAGCTCGCTATCATCTCCATGAACCAGTAACCCTTCCACTCCCACGGGAGTATGAGCCCGGTATACAGGAGCAGGAAGAGAGGCCACATCAGGAAGACGCCCGTCATCCAGTCGACCCGCTTGTTGGGGTTCATGAAATCCTTCCTCAGCGTGGAGCGGATGGTGTGGACCATTATCGAGGCGAAAAGCCCCAGGGCGATCCACCGGTGAAGGTTCCTCGACAGGCTCCCGCCGGGGATCTGGTATGTCAGGTATTGTACGCTCTTGTAAGCGTTCTCGAGGGTGGGTTCGTAAAATAGGGTAAGTATTATGCCGGTGATCAGCTGTAGTATCAATATCAGAAATGCGAAACTTCCGAAGTAATGCCGCCAGTTAGGCCTGTCCGGCTTAAGACAATCGAGCATTCTACGCCTCCTGTGTTGAGATTTGCGTATAACGGCTCAGCGGGGAGCCGTGATGACCGGGGTCAAAAAAAGGTGACTGTTGAGATTACGGCGGGTCGGGTCCCCACCCGCCTGGGCTTCGGCGGATGGGTAAAACCGGTCAATGAACCCTCCCCCGGACTTGTTACCCCGGGGTTTTCAGAACATTAAAAATAAAACAGGGTCACATCGATTTCGCTTCGTCGATGAACTTTTTGGGCATGGACTGCTCGGGGTTTATCTTAAGGGACTTCTCCCATGTCTTTATGGCTTCATTCACCTTGCCGCAGCCCCTGTAGGCAAGCCCCAGCAGGTTATACGCCTCGGTGTCGCCCTTGTCTCTCTTCACGACGGACTCGAAGGCCCTGGCGGCCTCTTCTGGCTTGTTGATCTTGAGGTACACGGTGCCCATGTTAAAGAGGGTGTTCGTGTCATCCGGGTCGTACTTGAGGGCCTCTTCATACTCCTTTATCGCATCCGTGGCGTTGCCCTGCTCGTCAAGGTCGTTGCCCCTTGTCTGGTGCTGAAGGGAGTTCTGGATGTCCGCCTCGGTCGGTTTTTTCGCGGCGCCGGACGCGAGGGTAAGGTTGGCGGTAAGTATAAAGATGGCCGCAAGTATCATGAAGCTTCTAAAAAATAATCTCATTG
>JACRCJ010000193.1 GCA_016219075.1 Deltaproteobacteria bacterium
CCGCGAACTCAAGCGGCGTTTCGTCGGGCCTGCGCCTTATGCCTTTTTTCTTGAGTATCCTTGTCATCTCGATATAGAAGGCCGGGGTCCTGCCGGCCCTGTTCCCGGCGGCGTTCCTGCGGACAGCCTTGAAGACGAAGACCGCGGCCGCTATAAAGAGAACGGTCAAAAAGGTCCTGCCGGAGGACGACCTGATAAGGGTCATCGGGTCTTTCAAAACGGATAACAGCCTTGAGGCCCCGCCCTCGATGCTTCCGGCAAGGTCCCTCTGGTCGTCCAGAGAGAAGTTTATTATGTGCCTGTTCCATCTCAAGCGCCAGTAGTCGAGATACAGGAAGAGCCGTGACGGCCTCGCGGCGGCGAGCGCGGACGGGGTCGGGTCGAAGGTGAGCCAGGAGCCGTCTATGTTGGCCTCTACCCAGCTGTGCGCGTCGCTCTGGCGGACGATGAAGTAGTTTCCCAGATCGTTCCATTCGCCCTGCTGATACCCGTTGACGACGCGCGACGGGACCCCGGCGGCCCTTAAGAGCACAGCCATGGCGGTTGCGTAGTGCTGGCAGTACCCCTCCTTCGTGCTGAAGAGAAAATCCGCGAGGGGATCGGAGCCTCTGGCGGGCGGGTTGAGATTGTACCTGAAGTTTTTCTTCAGGTAGGTCTGTATCTTCCACGCCTTTTTATTATCGTCCTTTTCGCCCATGACGATACTTCGGGCAAGCCCCCGTATGCGCTCGCCCTCCGGCGTCCCGTCCATGTACGAGATGTCAAGGTACCGCCTGTCGGCAGTCCCTTCCTTCAAGGGGCTGCTCTCGGTATGCACCCAGTACTCAATAGCCGTGAACGGGGGCGAGGGGAGGTGGAGAGCCCCGCCAGAAGACTCCAGCCACAGGTGCCTGAACTGGCCGCTTAAGGCGAATGCGCCGGAGGAAGAGAAGATATACTCGCTGTCCAGCGGCTCAAGCACAATGTTGAGCACCAGCGCGGGCCTCTTCCTGCCCATCGGCCTGAAGTAGAACCTGCCGTCAGGCGCTTTTTTAAGGAGCACCTCGCTCTTTACTGGTTTGGACCAGGTCATCCCGTCGTAGTGGTCGAAGGTCGAGCCTTTCAGATAGATGAGCCCCCGGGGGACGCCTTCGGGCGACACCCTCATTATGACCGTGCTGTCGGTCTTGAACGGGGCGATGTCGCCAAGGTTCACACGGTCTGAAAAACCTGTGACCTTATGCGTGTTTTCCGCCTTATGGTCCATGAGGCCGAGGCCCATCCTCGGGATGACGAAAAAAAGGAGCAGGGTGACAATGATGGAAACGAACGAGATGAATATGACGGAGATGAAAAAGGGCCACCCGAACTCAATGGACGGGAGTTCCTTCTGCGAGCTGTCCTGCCAGTCCTTCTTGACCGTAAACATGATCGTAGCCCAGATGCCGGAGAGGACGAAGAGCGTGAGGATGAGGAAAAAAAACGGGCTTACCGTCGAGGTCGCGGCGGCGACGAGCTGAAAAAAGACAAGGCCGAAGACGACGAGGTAATCGCTGTTTTTCTTAAGGCCGAAGAGCTTGAGCGTGAGAAGGAGCGTTATGAACCTCGCGGCCGAGACGATGAGGCTGCCGGAGAGCAGAAGGTAGTCCGTCACGAAAAACAACAGGGCAAGGACGGCAAAAAAGTTCCACAGCGTATCCCGGACGGCACCGGCGCCCCTGAGGTTGAATAACAGGCTTAAGGCCGCGCTCCCTCCGGCTGCCAGAGCGAAAGGCGCTCCGACGCCCCTGACCATGAACAAGGCCGAGTAGCCGAGAGAAGCGATGAAGTAGGTTATCAGAAGCGTATACGATGAAAGGTTCATAGGGGTCTCTAAGCCTCAGGACTCCACGCGGACCCTTGGAGTGCCTTTCTTCTCTGCGGGAGCAAGAACGGCGAGGTCTTCGAGGATGCGCATCAGGTGAGCGTGTCCGCGCCCGGGGCGGACCTCGGTGGAGAGGGTCTTCAGCCCTACGGAGTAGCCTTTTTCCATGAAAAGATTGGCGGCCGCCGCGGCCTCGTCAACCGCCTCCTCAAAGACCTCAGGGTCTTCGGGGGAGAAGTTCTTGAAGACCACGAAGACCTTCCGTATCTTCTCCTGCTCGAACTCTTTTACAAGGAGCCTTGACGCCTTGGCCGCCGACTTCCAGTGTATAAGGCGGGCGTCGTCGCCCTCCGTGATGTCCCTCAAGCCGAAGATCTCGGTGCCGTCCCCCTTGACGCTGTCGTTGAAGTCCCCGGCGGCTCCGCCTCTGAGGATGACGGTGGTCTTTTTCTTGACGATGATCGAGGGCAGTACCGTGACCTCGAGCCGGTCTCTCTCGTATTTCCCCTTGATGAAGAGTCCGAAGGGGAACCTTGTAGATACCCTTACCCCGTCGATGGTGAATCTTCCTCGCCTTGAAAACGTGTGCATCGATGTCCTCACTGAGGATTCATTCGGCCCTGCCCTCAACAGGTACACGGGGTCGGCAGAAAGGCCCTCGCAGCAGCGGGAACCGACCTTGAACGAAAACGACGGCAGAACCCTCTTTTCGTTGGTCACCGTGAAGCGGACTATGGCCGGCTTCCCCCTGTATATCTCGCGGGGGAAGGTCCTCGATGCCCTTATCCCCTTGAGGGTCGACTCGGAGATGACCCCGGAGACTATGATAAGGGAGAGTAGAGTCGCGACGACAAGGTACAGCAGGTTATTTCCGGTGTTGATGGCCGAGACGCCGATAAAGAAGAGGACGCCGAGGAACCACTTGCCGTCCCTGGTGAAGGAAAGCGACCGCGGCAGCCTCAAAAACGAACGCCTGTTTCTCAGCCCGGGTCTCTTTTTACCGTAGAGCCTGCCGGCAAGCACCAGAAGCCAGGGGAGAGGGGCGGATATGGCGGGCCTTATGTTCATCTGGTCCAGTTGGGGTCAGGGGAAGGTCCGGCCCCGGTGAGGTCCCGAGAATCCCTTCCGTTGATTTCGTAACAGTGCGTCTTTCTTCAAAACCGCGCGCTAAACCGGCACGCTCAAGCCGGAAAGGACATCTTCAATAAGCGAGCGGGCCTGCCCCGCGCCGTCGCTCCCGATCCGCTCGCTCGGGATTATCCTGTGGGCGAAGACAGGGACAGAGAGCGTCTTGATGTCGTCCGGGATAGCGTAGTCACGCCCGGAGATAAGGGCGTGGGCCTGAACGGCCCTGTAAAGGGCCTTGGTCGCGCGCGGGCTCACGCCGAGCCTTATACCTCTGTGGCGCCTTGTTGCGTTGGCTATGGCAAGAATGTAGCCCACAAGGTCTTCATCGACCCTTACGCCCCCGGCTATTCCCTGCATCTCCTCGATATCTGCGGCCGAGACGACCGGGGCCGTCTCCGGGGAGTCTCCGGATACGATTATCTTTCTCTCCTCGGCCTCCTCAGGGTACCCTATCATTATGCACATCGTGAACCTGTCGAGCTGGGACTCAGGCAGAGGGAATGTGCCCGAGTACTCCAGAGGGTTCTGGGTGGCAAGTAGCATGAAAGGCGCGGGGAGGTCGTATGTGGCCTTGTCTACCGAGACCTGCCTGTCGCTCATCGCCTCAAGGAGCGCGCTCTGGGTCTTGGGCGTGGCCCTGTTGACCTCGTCGGCGAGCACGATATTGGCGAATATGGGCCCCTTTTTGAACTCAAATGTGTGGTCTGACTGCCTGTAGACCGTCACGCCGAGGACATCGGAGGGCAGGAGGTCGCTTGTGAACTGTATCCGCTGGAACGCGGCGTTGATGCTCCTTGCAAGGGCGTGGGCCAGCGTGGTCTTTCCTACGCCCGGCACG